>NZ_JAYSFE010000001.1:0-132250 GCF_041913585.1 Allostella sp. | reverse complement strand
CGACGAGAAGCAGCGCGCCGTGCTGTTCGGCGCCGAGCAGTACGCCCGCCGCTAGGCGGGCGGCGCGTCGGCCACCCGGTACCAGTAGCGGTGGCTTTCGCGGAAGCCGAGGCCGGCATAGAGGGTGCGGGCCGCGGCGTTGCCGGCCACCACCTGGAGATAGGCGCGGGCGGCCCCCTGCGCCTGGCCCCAGGCGAGGAGCGAACGGGTGATGGCGAGGCCGAGCCCCGCGCGGCGGCGCGCGGGGTCGACGGCGATCTCGAACAGGCCGACGAGGTCGCCTTCGGCCACGGCCAGGCCGCAGGCGACGGGGACGCCGTCGCGGAGCAGCAGGCCGAAGCACGGCCGCGGCACCATGCGCTCCAGCATCGCGCGCAGGATCGGCCGGGTCGCCGCCGGTTCCTGCTGCAGGATGCTGGCGGGCTCGACCCATTCGGCCGCCCCGGGCAGGGGCCGGAAGCCCGGGTCGCGTTCGCCGGGCATGGCCGCAAGGTCGGCCGTCTCGACCACGGTCTCGTCGATCCGGCGATAGGAGCGGCCCTCCAGCAGCGGCTCCAGTCCCGGCGGCGCCAGCGGCGACAGCCGGAAGATCGATCGCTGCCCGGCCGCCCGGTAGAGCGCCTCGACCCGGTCGATCCGCGCCGGCAGGTCGCCCTCCGCGCCATAGATCGGGTTGGCCGAGTTGGCGCGCTTGGTGAAGCCGTCGGCGAAGCGCACCACCCAGCCGTCGACCAGCGCGACCCGCAGCGCCGGCCAGGCGTTGAGCCCCGCCTCCTCGAGGCGGAGCACCTGGGCCCGGTCCATCAGTAGGTCATGCAGGCGGCGTTGAGGATTCCGGCGGTCACCGCGATGGCGGCGAGGATCGTCCCGTGCGCGGTGTCGCCGGCCTCGATCTTGGCGCTGAGGCCGGGCTTCAGGACCCGGGTCACGAGATAGGCGCCGATCTGCACCACCAGCACGACCAGCGCCCAGATCGCCATGTCGATCAGGTTCTGGCTGTGGACGATGACGCTGGCGAAGGGGATGGCGAAGCCGATGGCGGCGCCCGACAGGCTGATCGCGGCCGCATTGTTGCCGGTCCGGATCAGCGCCCATTCGCGGTGCGGCGTGACCAGCGTGTAGAGGAAGAGGAAGAGCGCCGTCAGCGCCACCGCCGAGCCGAAATAGGCGAGGAAGTTCGGCAGCGTCTCGAGATAGTTGGTCTTGAGCACGAGCATCGTCCGACCCTTCGCGGCAGCTGGTCAGGTGAAGTAGTGCGGGACGAAGCGGCTGCCGTCGCGGGTGATCGGGCCGTCGTCCTCGCGGATGCCGATGCCGGCGGACTGCGACGCCACCACCCAGGAGCCGATCACCGGATAGCCGCCGTCGGTCTTGGGCAGCCGGTGCAGCGCCTGGTAGACGAAGCCCTCGGCGCCGTAGGGGCCGTCCGAGGATTCCCCGCCGACGATCTCGACATTGGCGCCCTCGCGGCCGAGGATCGGCTTGCGCACCTGCGGGCCCTGGATCGCACCCGGGTCGAACGACGCCTCCAGCAGGTTGGGATGGCCGGGCGCCATCTCCCACAGGAGCGGCAGCATCGCCTTGTTCGACAGGACCATCTTCCAGGCGGGCTCGATCATCTGTACCCGCGACGGCCCGATGTTGCGGCCGAACTCCTCGCCCAGCAGCCATTCCCACGGATAGAGCTTGAAGAGGGTGCGGATCGGCTGGTCGTCGAGGTCGACGAAGCCGAGCCCGTTCCAGCCGATCTCGTCGATATGGAGGAAGGCCGTCGCCAGCCCCGCCTGGGTCGCGGTGTCGCGCAGGTACTCGACCGTGCCGAAATCCTCGGCATGGTCGCGCACGCAGGCGAAATGCACCGGGTTGCGGATGCCGAAGCGGCCCCAGGCGTCGATCAGCCGGTCGTGGATCGAGTTGAACTGGTCGGTGCCGGGCTTGACCGTCTCCATCCACTCCCACTGCACGACCGCCGCCTCGAACAGCGACGTCGGCGTGTCGGCATTGTATTCCAGCATCCGGGGCGGCCCCTCGCCGTCCCAGGACAGGTCGAAGCGGCCGATCAGGTTGCGGTCGCCGCGCTTCCAGCTCGCCTCGACCAGCCCCGCCGCCTCGTCGGAGAGGCCGAGCCGCCCATAGTCGCCGGCCGCGACCACCCGGTCGACGAGCGCGAGGCACATCTGCTCGAGTTCGTTCGTCGCCTCCTCGATCTGGTCCACCGCTTCGGCCGTCAGGGCGTAGCAGGCGGTCTCGTCCCAGTAGGGGACGCCGTCCGAGGTGTGGAACGAGAAGCCGAGGGCCTCCGCCCGTCGACGCCAGTCGACGCGCGGAACCAGCCGCTCCCGGCGGAGCCCGGTCATGTCCGGATCACGAACCGGAGCCGGACGACATCCTGGTCGCCGTCGAGCCGAAGCCGCTCCGCTGCGTCGAGGAACTGGCATCGGAGCGCGCGCTGGCCGGGGTGGCGACGGACCCACCCGAGGGATTCCAGTTGCCGATGCTGCGGCCGCCGGCAGCACCGCCCGAATAGGCGCGGTTCTGGGCGTCGCGGTAGACCGGCTGCGGCGGCTGGCCCATGCGGCTCATGAGCTGGCCGCCGAGATAGCCCAGCATCAGCGGCATGAAGAAGCCGCCGCTGCCGGACTGCGCCGTCTGCTGCTGCCCCGGGGCCGCGCCCGGGGTCGTCCCTTGCGCCTGGGCACCGTCCGGCGTCGGCGCCGTGGTGCAGTTGGCGGCGCCGAACTGCGCCTCGCACTGCTCCTTGGTGGCGAACTTCGGCGCCGTGCGCACATGCTCCTTCTGGGCCGCGGCGAACTGGCTGTCGCAGGTCGCGGCGTCCAGGACCTTGCGGCACTCGCTGGCGTCGCGGAAGAACTGGCCCTCGCTCGCGACCGGCGTGTCGTCGCAGCCGGCAAGTCCGACGAGGCCGACGGTGCCGAGCAGTGCGAGGCGGATGGATCGTGAGCGCTTCATGGCCCTGCCTTTCTCCCTGTCTCCGCGGGCCCGCCTTCAGCGCAGGCCCTTGAACGATTCCGTGGCGGCGACGAGCTGGCTGCGGATGCCGGGCTCCATCGCCGAGTGCCCGGCGTCCGGAACGACCGTGTAGCGCGCCTCCGGCCAGGCCCGGGACAGTTCGTCGGCGGTCACGATCGGGCACACCATGTCGTAGCGGCCCTGGACGATGACGGCCGGAATGTTCCGGATCCGGTCGATGCGGCGGATCAGGTCGTTCTCCGCCGTATAGACATGGTGCGTGAAGTAGTGCGCTTCTATACGTGCCAGCCCCAGCGCCTTGCGGTCCTCGCCGAACGAGGCGACCGTCTCCGGGCTCGGCAGCAGGGTCGAGCAGGCGCCCTCGTAGAGGCTCCAGCTCCGCGCGGCCGGCATGTGGACGGCAGGATCGGGATCGGTCAGCCGCCGGTAGTAGGCACCGAGCAGATCGCCGCGCTCGGCCGCCGGCACGCCCTCGCAGAACTTCCGCCACGCCTCGGGATAGACGGTGCGCATCCCATAGAGGAACCAGTCGATCTCGCTGCGCCGGCAGAGGAAGATGCCGCGCAGCACGAGGCCCAGCACGCGGTCGGGATGGGCCGTCGCATAGGCCAGCGCCAGCGTCGAGCCCCAGGAGCCGCCGAAGACGACCCACTTGTCGATGCCGCGATGCACGCGCAGGCGCTCCATGTCGGCGACGAGCGCATCGGTGTCGTTGCCGTCGACGGCGCCGAGCGGCGTCGACCGTCCCGAGCCGCGCTGGTCGAACACCACGATCCGGTAGTGGGCGGGATCGAAGAACCGGCGATGGGTCGGCGTCGCGCCGGCCCCGGGCCCGCCGTGGACGAAGATCGCGGGCACGCCGTCGGCGCGACCGCTCTCTTCCCAGTACATGACGTGCGGGGCGTCGAGGGCGAGCATCCCCGTGGCGTAGGGCGCGATCTCCGGGAAGAGGTCGGCGCGCGCGGTTCCGGTGTCGGCGTTCGGCATGGCCCCTGTATTAGCGCAACGGCGCCGCCAGGGCCAGGATGGGGCGGCCCGTTCGGCCCGCCGCCATCAGGCCTCGACGAAGAGTTCGTCGGGCACGGCGACGCGGGCCCGCATGGCGGTGCGCAGCTTGTTCAGGGCCCGGTTCTCGAGCTGACGGACGCGCTCCTTGGAGACGCCGAGGGCACGGCCCAGATCCTCGAGCGTCGCCCCCTCGTCGACCAGCCGGCGCTCGCAGATGATCCGCCGCTCGCGCGGGGAGAGCGCGTCCAGCGCCTCCGCCAGCCAGCGCGAGCGCGAGGCCGCGTCGCGCATGCCGATCACCACCTGCTCGGGATCGGGCCTGGGGTCGGAGAGGAAGTCCTGCCACGATTCCTCGCCCTTGTCGCCGAGCGGCGCGCTCAGCGACTGGTCGGCGGCGGACAGGCGCATTTCCATGGTCTGGACGTCGGCGACCGAGACCTTGAGCGTCTCGGCGATCCGCTGGCTGCTCTCGGGCGACATCCCGTTCTGCTCGCCTTCGGCGATGCGGGCGCGCAGCCGGCGCAGGTTGAAGAAGAGCGACTTCTGCGCGGCCGTCGTGCCGGTGCGCACGATCGACCAGTTGCGCAACACGAAATCCTGCATCGCCGAGCGGATCCACCAGGCGGCGTAGGTCGAGAAGCGGACCTCGCGCGTGCAGTCGAAGCGCTCGGCCGCCTGCATCAGCCCGACATTGCCCTCCTGGATGAGGTCGCCGGTGGGCAGGCCGTAGTGGCGGAAGCGGCCCGCCATGCTGACGACGAGCCGGGTATAGGCCGTCACCAGTTCGTGCAGCGCCCGTTCGTCGCGGTGGTCGCGCCATTGGCGCGCCAGTTCCGCCTCGTGGTCGCGGCTGAGGATCGGCGCCCGCATCGCCGTGCGGATGAACGAGGCATTGGCGCGCTGCGTGTCGGTATCGTCGAGATGGGCCATCGAACGTCCTCCGCAACCGGTACGCGGAAGACGGGCCGCCGGATCAGCCATCCGGGCGGCCAGGCGGCCGGCCCTGGAGGAGGCGGCCCGCCCGCCGCAGCGAGCGAGACCGTCTCCATCCTCGGGCGAGTCGGCACGGAGCCGGTATCAATCCCGCATCACGTTCCCGTGACGCGGTGCAGCATCGCGGCTACTCGGCGGCGGCGGCGACCGGCGTCGCGGTGCCGTCCGGGGCGGCGCTTTCGGCCACCAGGGCGGCGATCGCGGCGTCGAGCCCCAGGGTTTCCTGGTCCGGCCGGCCGAGGCGGCGGATCGAGGCCGTCCGCTCCTCCGTCTCGCGCTTGCCGACGACGAGCATGACCGGGGTCTTGGCCAGGCTGTGCTCGCGCACCTTGTAGTTGATCTTCTCGTTGCGGCGGTCGAGTTCGACCCGGAGGCCGCGGGCGCGCAGCAGGTCCGCCACCTCGGCGGCATAGGCGTCGGCGTCGGAGACGATCGTCGCCACCGCCACCTGGGTCGGCGCCAGCCACAGCGGCAGACGGCCGGCATAATGCTCGATCAGGATGCCGATGAAGCGCTCGAACGAGCCGAAGATCGCCCGGTGCAACATCACCGGATGGTGCTTCTGGCCGTCCTCGCCGACATAGAAGGCGCCCAGCCGCTCCGGCAGCACGAAGTCGACCTGGAGTGTGCCGCACTGCCACTCGCGGCCGATCGTGTCGCGCAGCGTGAACTCGAGCTTGGGACCGTAGAACGCGCCCTCGCCCGGGTTGAGGACATAGGGCAGCCCGGAGGCGTCGCAGGCCGCCGCGAGCGCCGCCTCGGCCTTGTCCCACACCGCGTCGCTGCCGTGTCGCTTCGCCGGCCGGTCGGCCAGCTTGACGAACACGTCGGCGAAGCCGAGGTCGCGGTAGACGCCGAGCAGCAACTGGCAGAACGCCTTGCTCTCCGAGATGATCTGGTCCTCGGTGCAGAAGATGTGCGCGTCGTCCTGGACGAAGTTGCGCACCCGCATGATGCCGTGCAGCGCCCCGCCCGGCTCGAAACGGTGGCAGGAGCCGAACTCGGCCATCCGCAGCGGCAGGTCGCGGTAGCTCTTCAGGCCCTGGTTGAAGATCTGGACGTGGCACGGGCAGTTCATCGGCTTCAGCGCGAAGATCCGCTCCGTCGGATCCTCGGCGAAGGCCTTCACGCCCTCCTCGTTCTCCGCGATGTACATGCTCTCGCGGAACTTCTCCCAGTGGCCCGATGCCTCCCACAGCTTGCGGTCGACGAGCTGCGGCGTCTTGACCTCGACATAGCCCGCCCGATCCAGCCGCTCGCGCAGCCAGGCCTCCAGCCGGCGATAGAGGCGCCAGCCCTTGGGGTGCCAGAAGATCATGCCGGCCGCCTCTTCCTGCTGGTGGAAGAGGCCCATCTCGCGGCCGAGGCGGCGATGGTCGCGCTTCTCCGCCTCCTCGAGCTGGGTCAGGTAGGCCTTGAGGTCCTTCTCGCTCGCCCAGGCGGTGCCGTAGACGCGCTGCAGCTGGGCGTTGCGATGGTCGCCGCGCCAGTAGGCGCCGGCCAGCTTCATCAGCTTGAAGGCCTTGCCGAGCCGGCCGGTCGACGGCAGGTGCGGGCCGCGGCAGAGGTCGACGAAGGCGCCCTGGCGATAGACCGTGATGACCTCGCCCGGCGGCAGGTCCTGGATGATCTGCGCCTTGTAGTGCTCGCCGATCGACTGGAAATGGAGGATCGCCTGCTGGCGGTCCCAGACCTCGCGCGTGATCGGCTCGTCGCGATCGACGATCTCGCGCATGCGCTCTTCCATGCGCGCCATATCCTCGGGCGTGAACGGCGTCTCGCGGTAGAAGTCGTAGTAGAAGCCGTTCTCGATCGCCGGTCCGATCGTCACCTGGACGTCGGGATAGAGTTCCTTGGCGGCCTCCGCCAGCGCATGGGCGGCGTCGTGGCGCAGCAGTTCGAGCGCGGCCGGCTGGTCGCGGGTCACGATCTCGACGGTGGCGTCCTGGTCGATGGTGCGGGTGAGGTCCATGAGCACGCCGTCGACGCGCATGGCGACGGCGGCCTTGGCGAGGCCCTTGCCGATGCTCTCCGCGAGCGCCAGTCCCGTGGGCGGGGCGTCGAAGGGACGCACCGAACCGTCGGGAAGCGAAATCTGCACCATCACTCTACTCCTGCGCCGGCGGCCGTCGCGGCCCGGCCGGGGACGGCCTACACGCGCATCGTGTCAGGCAGGCCCTTGGCCGGGGCCGCATCGGGCCGGTGGCCTTGGATGTCGTCGAGCGCCGCGACCACGGCATCGAATGCCAGGAGGATCGACCCGTGCCGCGACTTGAACCGCTGCGCCGGGGCGAGGACCGCGAGTTCGGACCATTCCCCCTCGGGCGGCGGCGCCCCTTCCTTTAGCATCGCCTTGAGCGTCTTGGCCACCGCCCGGATTTCCGCCGCGGGACGGCCGACGACGTGCCGCCCCATGATCGAGGCCGAGGCCTGGCCCAGCGTGCAGGCGCGTACCGTCTGCCCGAAATCGGCGACGCGGTCGCCCTCGAGGCGGACGTCGACGGTCACCCGGCTGCCGCAGAGCGGGCTCGTCATCGTCACCGTGGCATCGGGCGCGGCGAGCCGCGTGGTCCGCGGGATGTCGCCGGCCAGGGCCTTGACCCGGTCGCTGTAGAGGGCTTCGACGCCGTTTGTCATCGTGGCTCGACCGCAGGAGGTTCGTCGCCTCCCTAAGTGGCCCCGCCCGCGCCGCCGGTCAATTCGCCGCGCGGGGAACGTCCCGCGCGCGGCCCGCGTTGGACAGCCATGACGAGACCCGACGCCCGACGCCCGCCCAAGGATGCCCCGAAGCCCGCGGAAGACGTCCGCCGGCCCGATCCGACCGCCCCCGACGAGCAGGACCACGACCGGATCCGCCGTCAGGACCACGAGAAGGCACGGCCCAGGGACTCCGGCCGGGAAGGCGCCTGACCGCCGCCCTCAGGCGCCCGCGGGCGCCGGGTGCCCTCAGGCGCCCGCGGGCGCCGGGTGGACGGCCGCCCAGTGGCGGGCGATGTCGGCCCGGCGGCATACCCAGACGCCGGCATGGCGGCCGACATGGTCGAGGAAGCGCATCAGCCCGGCCGCCCGGGCCGGGTGGCCGACGAGACGCTGGTGCAGGCCGACCGACATCATCTTCGGGCTGGTGGCGCCCTCGGCGTAGAGCACGTCGAAGGCGTCGCGCAGGTAGGTGAAGAAATCCTCGCCGGTCCCGAACACGCCGCGGCCGAACTTGGCATCGTTGTTCGAGAGCGTGTAGGGCACGACGAGGTGCGGCCGCCCGGACACCCGGGTCCAGTAGGGCAGGTCGTCGTTGTAGGCGTCGGAATCGTAGAGGAATCCGCCCTCCTCGACGAGCAGGCGCCGGGTGTTCACCGACGGCGAGTAGCGGCAGTACCAGCCGATCGGCCGCTCGCCGACGGTCTGCCGCAGGGAGGCGACGGCGCGCCGGATGTGCTCGCGCTCCTCCTCCTCCGACAGTTCGAAATGCTTGATCCAGCGCCAGCCGTGGCAGCACACGTCCCAGCCCGCCGCGCGGATCGCGGCGGCGGCGGGCGGGTTGCGTTCCAGCGCCAGGGCGCAGCCGAACACGGTCAGCGGCAGGCCGCGCTCGCGGAAGATGCGATGCACCCGCCAGAAGCCGACGCGGCTGCCGTACTCGAACATGCTCTCGCCGGCGAGATCGCGGCCCTTGAGCGGCGCCGTCTGGCTCGCCCCCTCGGTCAGCGCGGTCTCGGTGAAGCCGTCGCCGTCGTCGATGGAGTATTCCGAGCCCTCCTCGAAGTTGAGCACGAGGTTGAGCGCCAGGCGGGCGCCGCCCGGCCATTGCGGATCGGGCGGGTTCGCGCCGTAGCCGATCAGGTCACGGATAGTCTCGGCCATCTGTCCTCTCCCGGGAAATCGCGGCGGCAGTCTCACGGCCATGGAAGGTAGCCGAGACCGACCAGCCAGAGCAGCGCCAGAACGAGCGAAACGAGGGTCATCGGCACCCCGCAGGCGGCATGGGTGCGGAACGACAGGCGCACGCCGACGACTGCCGCCCGCTCGGCGACGATGATGTTGGCGAGGCTGCCGACGAGCAGGAGGTTGCCGGCGAGCGTCGACAGCAGCGCCAGGCCGTAGAGCAGGCCCGGCGCCGCATCCGGCACGGCGCGCAGGAAGAGCATCACCGCCGGCACGTTGCCGACGGTGTTGCTGCCGCCGACGGCGACGGCGGCCAGCACCAGCGGATCGGCGAGCGGCAGGCCGCGTTGGGCGAGCCAGCCGACCGCCAGCGCCGGCAGGCCGGTCTCGCTGAAGGCCGCGGTCACCACGAAGAGGCCGGCGAACAGGACCAGCAGCGACCAGTCGACGAGACCGAGGATGGTGCGCGTCGCGAGGTTGCGCGACAGCAGCATGAGCCCGCCGATGATGAGCACCGACTCCGCCTGCGGCAACGGGCTGGCGAAGAGGGCGAGCAGCGCCACCGTCGCCGCGCCCGCCCAGGCCAGTTCCGCCCGGTCGACCCTGGGGGCCACCGGGCCGCCCTCGGGCCGGATGGTCCAGCGTCCCCGCCAGACCAGCAGCACGGTGACGTGGACGACGACCAGCGAGAGCAGCGCCGGTGGACCGCAGGCGAGGAGGAAATCGAAGAAGTCGAGCCGCCCGCTCTGGCCGATCAGGATGTTCTGCGGATTGCCGATCATGGTCGCCGCGGAACCCGCGTTGGCCGCGCCCGCGAGCGCGATCAGGAACGGCCGCGGGTCGAGGCCGCGCGCCCGGAGCCCGAGGCAGAGGAGCGGCGTCATCGCGAAGACGACGACGTCGTTGGAGAGCACCGCGGCCAGGACCCCCGTCACCGCGACCGTGAGGCCGAGGAGCGCCGCCGGGCCGGCACGGGCGGCGGCGACGCGGGCGACGCACCAGTCGTAGAACCCGCTCTCGGCGAAGCGTGCCGAGAGGATCATCAGGCCGAACAGCACGAAGAGCGTCGGGAAGTCGATCGCCGCCAGCGCCGCCTCGGGGGTGACGGCGCCCGCGAGCCCGAGCCCGATGCCGCCGATGAGGGCGATCCCGGTTCGGTCGAGGCCGAGGCCGGGCCAGCGCCCGAGGGCCATGCCGGCATAGACGGCGACGAAGACGATGACGACGAGGAGGGTCAAGCCGGGGGCGCGTCCGATCGCGGGCGGAAGAGCGGGACGGGGAGGCCGTGCGACCATATCATCGTCGCCATGATCCCTGCGCCCGCGCGTTCGTGGTGGACCGCATGCTGACCGACGCCGAGGCATGGATGCGGCCGGCCGCGTTCGTCCTGGTGCTGGCCCTGCTGGCGGCAGCGGAAGTGCTGCGGCCCCGGCGAACCCGCACCCTGCCGCGGCGGCGGCGCTGGCCCGCCAACCTCGGCATCCTCGCCATCGACGCCGCCCTGCTGCGGCTCCTGCTGCCGGCGGCCGCGATCGGCGCCGCGGTCGCGGCCGAGCGCCACGGCTTCGGCCTTCTCAATGCGACCGCGCTGCCGGCGTGGATCGCGGTCCCGGTGGCCGTGGTGGCGCTCGATCTCGTGATCTGGGCCCAGCATGTCCTCTTCCACCGGATCCCGGTCCTGTGGCGACTGCACCGCGTCCACCATGCCGACCGCGATCTCGACGTGACCACCGGCCTGCGCTTCCATCCCCTGGAGATCCTGGCGTCGATGGCGATCAAGATGGCCGCGGTCGCCCTGCTCGGCGCGCCGGCCGCCGCGGTCGTCCTGTTCGAGCTGCTGCTGAACGCGGCCGCCATGTTCAACCACGCCAACCTGGCGCTGCCGGCCGGGCTCGACCGCCGGCTCCGCCGCTTCCTCGTCACCCCCGACATGCATCGCGTCCACCACTCGGTCCATCGCGACGAGACCGACCGCAACTTCGGCTTCGCGCTGTCCTGGTGGGACCGGGTCTTCGGCACCTACCGGGACCGGCCGCGCGACGGGCACGCGGGCATGGCGATCGGGACGCCCGGCTTCGACGGCCCGAGCGAAGAGCGGCTCGACCGGATGCTGACCCAGCCGTTCCGCCAGCCGGTTTCCATTGCGGGCGGCCGGACATTGCATTAGCGAAGCGGCAGCGCAACACGCCCTGCGGAAACCTCCATGACCGCGATCGACCCCGCGTTCGACGCCGCGTCCTACCTCTCGGCCGAGTTCGCCGAGCATGCCGCCGTGCAGCAGGCGACTCCGGACGCCGTCCGCGCCGGGCTCCTGCGGCTGATCGAACTCTGCGCCGCGTCGGTCGCTTCCGGCGGCAAGATCCTCTTCTTCGGCAACGGCGGCAGCGCCGGCGACGCGCAGCACCTGGCGACCGAACTCGCCGTGCGCTACCAGCGCGACCGCGCGCCGATCGCGGCCATGGCGCTGACGACCGACAGCTCGGCCCTGACCGCGATCGGCAACGACATGGGCTTCGACCAGCTCTTCGCCCGCCAGGTCCGCGCCATCGGCCGTCCCGGCGACGTCGCCATCGGCATCACCACCTCCGGGCGCAGCGCCAACGTCGCCAACGGCCTGGCTGCGGCCCGCGAGGGCGGGCTCCATGCCGCCGCCTTCTCCGGCGGAACCGGCGGGGTGCTGCCGGGCCTGGCCGATCCCCTGATCCTGGTGCCGTCGACGACGACCGCGCGCATCCAGGAGATGCACATCACCATCGGCCAGATCCTGTGCGGGGCGCTCGAGCGGCGCCTCGGCCTGGTCTGACGGGCGGGAGGGCGACCATGGTCCAGTCCGCCGACGCCGACCTCGCCGACCGCGTCGAAGCGCTCTCCCGGGTGCGGGTGCTGTGCGTCGGCGACGTGATGCTCGACCGCTACATCTACGGTTCGGTCGAGCGCATCTCGCCCGAGGCGCCGATCCCGGTGCTCCGCATCCAGCGCGAGTCCGACATGCTGGGCGGGGCCGGCAACGTCCTGCGCAACCTGCTGGCGCTCGGCACCGAGGTCTGCTTCCTCTCGGTCGTCGGCGACGACCCGGCCGGCCGCGAGATCCAGGCGATCATCGCCGGGGAAGAGCGGGTCGAGCCGCACGTCCTGACCGAGCGGGCGCGCACCACCCCGATCAAGACCCGCTACGTCGCCGGCCAGCAGCAGTTGCTGCGCGCCGACCGCGAGACGGTGGCGCCGATCGCCGAGGCGCTGCGCGAGGACCTGATCCACCTCGCCCGCTCGGCGGCGGGCGAACAGTCGGTCGTCATCCTCTCCGACTACGACAAGGGCGTGCTGCGCCAGGGCGTCGCCGCCGGGGTGATCGCGGCGGCCCGCGCCGCCGGCCGGACCGTCGTCGTCGACCCCAAGGGCACGGACTATTCGCGCTATCGCGGCGCCAACGTGCTTACGCCCAACCGGCGCGAGCTGGCGGAGGCGACCGACATGCCGGTCGGCACCGCCGAGGAGATCGTGCTGGCGGCGCGCCGGCTGATCGGCCGCCTCGACCTCGACGCGGTGCTGGTGACGCGCAGCCAGGACGGCATGACCCTGGTCGAGCGCGGCGGCGCCGTGCATCACCTGCCGGCCGAGGCGCGCGAGGTGTTCGACGTCTCGGGCGCCGGCGACACCGTGCTCGCGGTCTTCGCCGCCGCCGTCGGCGCCGGCTTCACGCTGCGCGACGCCGCCCGCCTCGGCAACGTCGCCGCCGGCCTCGTGGTCGGCAAGATCGGCACCGCCGTCGCCCACTCGGTCGAGCTGGCGCGGGTGCTGCGGGCCGGCGACGTCGAGCGCGGCGGCATCAAGGCCCTGCCCTTCGCCGCCGCCCTCGACCGGGTGCGCGGCTGGCGCCAGGAGGGGCTGACGATCGGCTTCACCAACGGCTGCTTCGACCTCCTGCATCCCGGCCATGTGGCGATGCTGAAGGCGGCCCGCGCCACCTGCGACCGGCTCGTGGTCGGCCTCAACTCCGATGCGTCGGTCGCCCGGCTGAAGGGGCCGAACCGCCCCGTCCAGGGCGAGAACGCGCGGGCGACGGTGCTGGCGTCGCTGGCCGACGTCGACCTCGTCGTCATCTTCGGCGAGGACACGCCGCAGACCCTGATCGAGGCGATCCGCCCGGACGTGCTGGTCAAGGGATCGGACTACACGCTGGACCAGGTGGTGGGCGCGGACTTCGTGCAGTCGACCGGCGGCCGGGTCGTCCTGGTCGACCTCGTGCCCGGGTTCAGCACCACCGCCACGGTGGCCAAGCTGGCCGGCTGACCCGTCAGGACGAGCGGGCGCGGGACGCCCAGATGGCCGCCAGGAAGAGGCCCTTCGCCCGCGGCAGCAGGACGAGGCAGAGCAGGAGCGCGGTCGTCGCGAGAAGGCCGGAGATCGCCCAGTCCGGCAGGCTGCTGTACTTCACCAGCCAGAGCGCGACCGGCGCCACCAGGTGGCCGACGACGAGGATGGTGAGCCAGGGCGGCGCGTCGTCGGCCCGGAGTTCCCCCCAGGGCTCGCCGCAGGCGGCGCAGCGGTCGACCTGCCGCAGGTAGGTCGCGAACAGGCGGCCACGGCCGCAGTTCGGGCACCGCCCGCGCAGCGCCCGCCGGATCGACAGCATGGTGTCGCGCGTTTCGCCCTGGATCATGCCGCGACCTCATGGTCCCTTCGGGCCGTCCTGTCCAGCGCGGCGCCGGCCTATGCCGGCCTATGACAGCAGCGCCGGCTCGAGGTCGTTGCGGGCCGGATCCTCGATCCGGCCGAGCCGCAGGGACGCGGTCAGCGCGAAGCGCAGGGTGACGGCACGCCGTCGCGCGGCCGGCAGCGGGTGGCGCGGCGCCTCGCGCAGCAGCGCCGCTCCGAAGCCGTCGGCGACCAGCAGGCCGGCGTCCGGCGGCAGCGCCGGCAGCGGGAAGTCCGCCGGCACGGCGAACAGCAGGGCGTCGCAGAATTCGCGGTATTCCGGCCATTTCCGGTCGGCGCGCAGGTCTGCGAGCGAGGTCTTGACCTCGACGATGACGATCTCGCCGCGGCGGTCGATGCCGGCGACGTCGGCGCGGCGGCCGGAGGCGAGCACGAGTTCCGTGACGGTCGCGAAGCCGAGGTCGCCGAGCGCCCGGCGGACGCCGCGGGCGAGCAGCCGGGCGAGGGCAGGCTCGGCGTCGGCGCCCGGTGCGGACCCTGGCGGGAAGCCGGACATGCGACCCTCAGCCGCGGTCCCGCGCGACCGGTTCGCCGGGGATGCGGGTGTAGCGCCAGACCGCGGCCGGCGGCAGGTTGCGCCAGACCCGGCAGACCCGGCGCGCCTGCAGGCGGAAATGGCGCAGCGGGATCGGCGAGATCGTGCCGTAGGTGAACTGGATGAAGCGGCCCTCGGGATGGAGGACGTCGAAGCCGCCTTCGATCACCCGGCGGACGAGCGCCCGCGGCAGCGAGACCAGCGGCAGGCAGGAGACGATGGCCGACACGGTCTCCACCCCCTCGGCGCGCATCAGCGCCGGCAGTTCGCCGGCATCGCCCTCGATCACGCGCACCCCGGGCAGGCGCTGGCGCAGCGCCGCGGCGAGCCCGGGATCGCGCTCGACGGCGTAGAAGCGTTCCGGCGGCACGCCCGACTGCAGCAGGGTCGCCGTGATCGGGCCGGTGCCGGCGCCGAGCTCGACGATCGCGCCCGGGACCGTCAGGTCGAGCTCGGCGGCCATCGCCCGGCCGAGGGCCCGGCCGCTCGGCCACACCGAGCCGATGCGGGTCGGCGCCTGGATCCATTTCCACAGGAAGAGCGCGGCGTCGCGCCGCCGATGGGCGACGGGCGGAGCGTGCCGCTTGTGTAGTCGATCGTGCATGCCGGGATCGGACGCTCTCGGGACGGGGGCGGGACAGCCGCGCAACCTAGCCGCCGGATTGTGACCGAACAACGACGGTTCGGTCGCGGGTTCGCGACGACCGTCGCCGCGACCGTCGCCACGCCGCCATGATTTTGCCGTAGGCTCAGCCCCGCAACGACACCGGAACGGGGTGAGGGATCATGGCCCACCATGCCGAACGTCTGAAGGAGGAGCGCATCGGGCAGGCGGTGGCACTCGCCGCCCGCCGGCTGAGCGGCGGGCAGGCGGATGCCGCGGTCCGGTTCGTGCGCCTCTTCGCGCAGAACGTGGCCCCCGACGAGGTGGCGGCCTTCGCCGCCGAAGACCTCTACGGCGCCGCGCTCAGCCTTCTCGCGTTCGCCGGGCGGCGGGCGCCCGGCACGGCCGAAGTCCGGGTGTTCAGCCCGCGCGCCGACGCCGACGGGTGGTCGTGCCGTCATACCGTCGTCGAGATCGTCAACGACGACATGCCGTTCCTCGTCGATTCGATCGCCGCCGAGCTGCAGCGCCAGGAGCTGGGGATCCATCTCCTCGTCCATCCGGTGGTCGCGGTCGAGCGCGACGGCGACCGGCTGCGGGCGGTCGGCAGCGGGCCGGCGCGCGAGTCGATGATGCACATCGAGGTCGCCGCCCTGGCCGACCCGGAGCGCCGCGAGCGGCTGCGGACCGGCCTGCTCGAGGTGCTGGCCGACGTGCGCCGGGCGGTCGCCGACTGGCCGGCGATGCGGCAGCGCATGGTCGAGGCCCGCGGCACCCTGGCGGCGGAAGCCGACGTCCTGCCGGAGGACGAGCGCAACGAGGCCGATGACTTCCTCGAGTGGCTGGTCGAGGACCATTTCACCTTCCTCGGCTGCCGCGAGTACCAGTTCGGTCCGGCCGCCGACGCCGAGCGCGGCCTGGCGATCGTGCCGGGCTCGGGGCTGGGCGTCCTCGGCCCGGCGGAGGCGCCGGTGCTCGACGGGCTGCGCCACTTCTCGGCGCTGCCGGCCGAGGTCCAGGCGTTCCTGCGGCGACCGACCGCGCTCGTCGTCACCAAGAGCGGCCACAAGTCGCGCGTCCACCGGCGGATGCCGATGGACGTGATCGCGATCAAGCGCTTCGACGCCGCCGGCGCGCCGGTCGGCGTCTCGGTGTTCGCCGGGCTCTACACGTCGGGCGCCTACAGCGCCGGCGCCCGGACCATCCCGATCCTGCGGCGCAAGGTCGCGCGGGTGATGGACCGCGCCGGTTTCGACCCGAACAGCCACGACGGCAAGGCGCTGCTGCACATCCTCGACACCTATCCGCGCGACGAGCTGTTCCAGATCGAGGAGGACGCGCTCTTCGCCATCGCCCGCGGCATCCTCCATCTCGAGGAGCGGCCGCGCGTCGCGCTCTTCCTGCGCCCCGACCCGTTCGAGCGCTTCGTGTCCTGCCTCGTCTACGCGCCGCGCGACCGCTACGACACCGAACTGCGCCAGCGCTTCCAGCGCATCCTCGCCGACGCCCTGGCGGGCGAGGTGATGTCGTTCTCGACCCATCTCGGCGAGTCGCCGCTCGCGCGGGTCCATTTCGTCGTCGGCACGACGCCCGGCGCCATTCCCGACCTTTCGGCCGAGGCCGTCGAGACGCTGCTCGCCGAGGCCGGGCGATCGTGGCGCGACCGCCTCAAGGAGGCACTCGACGCCCGCATGGGCGAGGCCGAGGCCCAGGCGACCCTGACGCGCTGGGCCGACGCCTTTCCGGCCGGCTATCGCGAGCGCTTCTCGGCCGCGGCCGCGGTGCTGGAGATCGACCGCGCCCTCGAGGCGCGGGCCCGCGGCCTGGCGCTGCATCTCTTCCGTCCGGTCGAAGCCTCCGCCCGCGAAGTGCGCCTCAAGGTCTACCACCCGGGCGAGGCGATGCCGCTCTCCGACGTCATCCCGGTGCTGGAGAACCTGGGGTTCCGCGTCCTCAACGAGATCCCCGACACGATCCGGCCGGCCGACGGCGGCCCGCCGGTGTGGCTGCACGATTTCGGCCTGGCGGCGCCGGACGGCGCCGAGCTCGACATCGCGGCGCTGCGGCCGCTCGTCGAGGACGGCTTCCGCGCGGTGTGGACCGGGCTCGCCTCCAACGACGGCTTCAACCGCCTGATCCGGGGCGCCCGCCTCGCCTGGCCCGAGGCGCGCATCCTGCGCGTCTATGCCCGCTACCTGCGGCAGGTCGGCTTTCCGCTGAGCCAGAGCTTCGTCGAGGACACGCTCGTAGCCCAGCCGCGCATCGCCCGCCTGCTCGTCGATCTCTTCGCCGCGCGCTTCGACCCGGCCGTCGCGCAGGACCGGCTGACCCGCGCCGCCGGCGTCGTCGAGGCGATCGAGCACGCCCTCGACCAGGTGCAGAGCCTGGAGGAGGACCGGGCCCTGCGCGCCTTCCTCGCCCTGCTCCGCGCGACCCTGCGCACCAACCACTACCAGCGCGAGGGCGACGGCCGGCCGAAGCCGTACCTCTCGATCAAGCTCGACAGCCAGGCGATCGACTTCCTGCCGCTGCCGCGGCCGATGGTCGAGGTCTTCGTCCATTCGCCGCGGACCGAGGCGATCCACCTGCGCGGCGGCAGGGTGGCGCGCGGCGGCATCCGCTGGTCGGATCGCCGCGAGGACTTCCGCACCGAGATCCTCGGCCTGATGAAGGCGCAGATGGTGAAGAACGCGGTCATCGTCCCGGTCGGCTCGAAGGGCGGGTTCGTGGTCAAGCAGCCGCCGGTCGCCGGCGGCCGCGAGGCGCTGCAGGCCGAGGTCGTGCATTGCTACCGCACCCTGATGCAGGGCCTGCTCGACATCACCGACAACCTCGTCGAGGGACGCGTGGTGCCGCCTGCCGACGTCGTCCGCCACGACACCGACGACCCCTACCTCGTGGTCGCCGCCGACAAGGGCACGGCCACCTTCTCCGACATCGCCAACGGCATCGCCGCCCAGTACGGCTTCTGGCTCGGCGACGCCTTCGCGTCGGGCGGCTCCAAGGGCTACGACCACAAGGAGATGGGGATCACCGCGCGGGGCGCCTGGGAGGCGGTGAAGCGCCATTTCCGCGAGCTCGGCACCGACGTCCAGACGACGCCCTTCACGGTGGTCGGCGTCGGCGACATGTCGGGCGACGTCTTCGGCAACGGCATGCTGCAGTCCCCGGCGATCCGGCTCCTCGCCGCCTTCGACCACCGCCACGTCTTCGTCGATCCCGACCCGGACCCGGCCAGGAGCTTCGCCGAGCGCGAGCGGCTGTTCCGGCTGCCGCGGTCGAGCTGGGCCGACTACGACCGGTCGCTGATCGCGCCCGGCGGCGGGGTCTTCGAGCGATCCGCCAAGTCGATCGCGGTGACGCCGCAGATGCGGGCGCTCTTCCACATCGCCCGCGATCGGGTGACGCCCGCCGAACTGATGCGCGCGATCCTGACGGCCGAGGTCGACCTCCTGTGGTTCGGCGGCATCGGCACCTTCGTGAAGGCGCGCGAGGAGGGCAATGCCGAGGCCGGCGACAAGGCCAACGACGCCGTGCGCGTCGACGGCGCCGACATCCGGGCGCGGGTGGTCGGCGAGGGCGCCAACCTCGGCGTCACCCAGCGCGGCCGCATCGAATATGCGCGGATCGGCGGGCGGGGCGGGGCCGGCGGCGCCATCAACACCGACGCCATCGACAATTCGGCCGGGGTCGACACCTCCGACCACGAGGTCAACATCAAGATCCTGCTCGACCGCGTCGTCGCCGCCGGCGACATGACGGGCAAGCAGCGCGACCAGCTCCTGGCGGAGATGACCGACGAGGTCGCGACCCTGGTGCTGCGCCACAACTACCAGCAGACCCAGGCGCTCAGCGTCGAGCAGGCCGACGCCCCGGGGCTGCTGTCGGCCCACGGGCGGGCGATGCGCGCCTTCGAGCGGCGGGCCCGGCTCGACCGCGCGGTCGAGCTTCTGCCCGACGATGCGGCGCTCGCCCGCCGCGCCCAGGAGGGGCGAGGGCTGACCCGCCCGGAACTCTCGGTGCTCCTCGCCTACGCGAAGATGGCGATGGCGCAGGCGATCGCGCCCTCCGTGCTGCCCGACGATCCGGCGGTCGACGACGACCTCCTCGGCTACTTCCCGACGCCGATCCGCGAGCGGCTGCCGGCGGCCTGCCGCAGCCACCCGCTGCGGCGGGAACTCGTGGCGACGGTCGTCACCAACGCGCTCGTCAACCGCGCCGGCATCGCCTTCGCCTCCTCGGTCGAGGACGCCACCGGCGCCGACTGGGTCGAGATCGCCCGCGCCTGGCTGGCGGCACGCGACATCTTCCGTCTCGACGACTACTGGGCGGCGGTCGAGGCCCTGGACGGGCGGGTCGCCGCCGCCGTCCAGACCGGGCTGCTGCTGACCGCCCGCAGCCTGGTCGAGGCGGCGATGCCCCACCTCCTGGCCGCGGTGGTCCGGGAAGCCAGCCTCGGGGCGGTGGTGGCCCACCATCTGCCGGGGGCCGAGGCGGTCGAGACCGCGCTGCCGACCCTGCTGCCGGCGGAGCAGGGGGCGACGCTCGCAGCCCGGGTCGCCGCCGGGGTCGCGAGCGGCGTGCCGGAGGTGCTGGCGCACCGGGCGGCCGCCTTCGAGCGGATCGCCGCCGCCCTGCCGATCACCGACCGGGCGCTCGCCGCCGGCGAGCCGATCGAGCGGGTGGCGCGGCTGCATTTCGCCATCGACGCCCGCTTCCGCTTCGACCGGCTGATGGCCGCGGCCGACGCCATTGCCGACGGCGACGCCTGGGCGCGGCGGGCGGCGACGGCGGCGCGGGAGGATCTGGCGCACGCCCAGGCCGACCTGCTGGCGGGCGTGCTGGCCCAGGGCGAGCCGGACCCGGCCGGCGCGCTGGCCGCGTGGGGCGCCGCCCACGCCCATGCGGTGCAACGGATCGACGCGCTGCTGGCCGAGCTCGACCAGCAGCCGCGCATCGACCTGGCGATGCTGGCGGTCGCCACCCGCACCCTGCGATCGGCGCTCGACCACTGACCGGGCGGAACCGCGGCGGCGGGTGGGGGCGGCGGCCGCCCGCCGCCTTTCTCGACCACCTCGCCGTCGAACGGGACGGCGCCCTGCCGATCGCGGCGCAGATCGCCCGGCGCCTGCGCGACCTGATGCTGGCCGGCGGGCTCGCCCGCGGCGCTCGCCTGCCGGCGACGCGGCGGCTGGCGGCGATGCTGGAGGTGTCGCGGACGACCGTGACGGCGGCGGTCGACATCCTGACCGCCGAGGGTTTCCTCGAGGCGCGGCACGGCTCCGGCACCTACGTCGCGGCGCAGCTGCCGGCCGACCGGCTGGCGCGGGCGTCGACCGGCGGCACGGCCACGCCCGGCCCGACGCTGTCGCGTCGCGGCACCCTGCTCGCCCGCGACAGCCCGGTCGCCTCGACCGGCCGCCTCTTCACCCCGGGCCTGCCGGCGCTCGACGCGTTTCCGCTCGCCGAATGGCGGCGGGCCCTGGCCCGTGCCCTGCGCGCCGGCGGCAGCGGCCTGCTCCACTTGGCCGATCCGCGGGGCTGGCCGCCGCTGCGGCATGCCATCGCCGACTATGTCGGTCCGGCCCGCGGCGTCGCCTGCGCCGCCGACCAGGTCGTCGTGCTCGCCAGCGCCCGCCAGGCGGTCCTGCTCGCCGGCAACCTGCTGGCCGATCCCGGCGACCGCGTGTGGGTCGAGGATCCGGGCTATCCGGACGCCCACTCGGCGCTGCGCGCCGCCGGGCTGACGCCCGTCCCGGTGCCGGTCGACGCCGCCGGCATCGACGTCGCGGCCGGTCGCCGCCTCGCGCCCGACGCCCGCCTCGCCGCCGTCACCCCCTCGCACCAGTACCCGCTCGGCGCCATCATGACGCTGGAGCGCCGGGTCGCGCTGCTCGACTGGGCGCGCGCCGCCGGCGCCACGATCCTCGAGGACGACTACGACGGCGAGTTCCGCTACGGCGGACGGCCGATCACCGCACTGTACGGGCTCGATGGCGGCGACCGCGTCCTCTATGTCGGCAGCTTCAGCAAGGTGATGTTCCCGGCGCTGCGCCTCGCCTACCTGGTGGCGCCGCCGCGTCTCGCCGAAGCGGTGGCGCAGGCGAGGCGCGCCGCCCATGCCGAGCCGCCGGCGCTGACACAGGCCGCGCTCGCCGAGTTCGTCGCCGGCGATGCCTTCACCCAGCACATCCGGCGCATGCGCCTCCTCTACCGGGCGCGGCAGGAGGCCCTGGTGGCGGCCATTCGCCGGCACCTCGGGGGCGTCCTCGTCGTCGACCCCTCCGACGCCGGCATGCATCTGGTCGGCCAGCTCGATCGGGCCGTTGCCGACCATGCGGTGGTCGCGGCGGGCAGCCGTGTCGGCCTCGGCATGACCGCCCTGTCGCGCTACGCCGCCGGCCCCAGCCCGGGCAACGGGCTCGTCCTCGGCTACGCCGCCCACGACGCGGCCGCGATCGAGGAGGGGGTCCGCCGGCTGGCGCGGATCGTCGAAGTGGTCCAGCGTACCCGCGGATAGTGGCCCATGCCCGAGAGCCACTTTCGGCACTAGGGTGCCGTGGTCTTCCTGCCGACGGACCACGGAGCCATGAACGCCACCCCGACCGACGCCTACGCGACAACGCCGCGGACACGGCTGCGCCGTCTGCCGAAGCGCGCGCACTACGACCGCGCCACCGCCCACGCCATCCTCGATGCGGGCTTCGTCTGCCATGTCGGCTACGCCGTCGACGGCCAGCCCTACGTCACGCCGACCACCTACTGGCGGCATGAGGACCGGGTCTACTGGCACGGCTCGTCGGCGAGCCGGATGCTGCGCAACATCGCGGCCGGCGTGCCGGTCTGCTTCACCGTCACCCATGTCGACGGCTTCGTCATGGCGCGGTCGGGCTTCCACCACTCGGTCAACTATCGCTCGGTGATGGCACTCGGCACCGCCCGGGCCGTCACCGACCCGGAGGAGAAGGAGCGCGCGCTCGACGCCTTCGTCGAGCGGCTGTTCCCCGGCCGGGTGCGCGAACTGCGCCCGGCGACGAAGCAGGAACTGAAAGGGACGACGGTCGTCGGCATGGATCTGGCCGAGGTCTCGGCCAAGGTCCGAACCGGCCCGCCGGTCGACGACGAGCCGGACTATGCGCTCCCGGTCTGGGCCGGCGTGCTGCCGATCCGGACCACGTTCGGACCGCCCGAGGCCGACCCGCGGCTCGGCCCCGGCATCCCGGTCCCGGCCTATCTCGACGGCTTCCGGCTCGACCCGGCGTGAGGCGGCGGTGAAGAAGCGCACCGGCGATCCGTGGATGCCGGCCCCGGCCTATGGCCGCGGCCTGGCCGGGCTCGGCGTCAACCTGATGGTCGAGGACGTGGCGCGCGCGATCGCCTTCCAGCGCACCGTGCTGGGGGCGGACGCCGTCTATGCCGACCCCGACTTCGCGGTGATGCGCGCCCAGGGCAGCGAGTGGATGCTGCACGCCGACCATGCCTACGACCGCCACCCGATGCGCCGGCGGGCGATGGAGAACGGGGCCCGCGGCAGTGGCATGGAACTGCGCCTGCACGGCTGCGATCCCGACGCCGCCGAGGCGGCGGCGACGGCCGCCGGCTACGAGGTCCTGGCCGGCGCCGCCGACAAGCCGCATGGCCTGCGCGAGGCCTACATCGTCGACCCCGACGGCTATGTCTGGGTGCCCGACGTGCCGACCCGCGGCTGAGATTCCTTCCGGAGAAGCCCCCGATGTCCGAGACCATCGCCGTCCGCCCCGTCGCCCGCGGCGACCATGCCGCCTGGCTGCCGCTGTGGGAGGGCTACAACCGCTTCTACGAGCGCACCGCCGCCCCCGAGGTGACGGCCACGACCTGGTCGCGCTTCTTCGACAGCTACGAGCCGGTCCACGCGCTGGTCGCCGAGGCGGACGGCGCCGTCGTCGGCATCGTCCACTACCTCTTCCATCGCAACACCGCGATGATCGGGCCGACCTGCTACCTCCAGGACCTCTTCACCGCGCCGGCGGTGCGCGGCCGCGGCGTCGGCCGCGCCCTGATCGAGGCCGTCTACGACCGGGCGCGCGCGGCCGGCGCCGGGCGCGTCTACTGGATGACGCACGAGACCAACCGGACGGCGATGCGCCTCTACGACCAGATCGCCGAGCGCTCGGGCTTCGTGCAGTACCGCCGCAATCTCTGAACCTACCCCATCCGGCTTTCCGCCAGGCGGCGGGCCATCTCCGGCATCGCCTCGGCGCCGACGTTGGCGAAGGCGAAGCGGATGAAATCCTCCTGGCCGGGGCCGAAGGCGCTGCCCGGCACCGTCAGGATGCCGAGATCCCGCGCGAGGTGGCGCGACACCTCCTTGGAGGTGCGGCCGCGGTGGGGGTGGCGCACATAGGCGAAGTAGGCGCCGCAGCTCACCAGCTCGTAGCCCGACGCGTTGGTTCGGAAGGCCGCCTCCAGGACGGCCACCCGGTCGCGCATCGTCGCCCGGTTGGCGGCGACCCAGGGCGCGAGGTGCCCCAGTCCGTAGAGGGCCGCCTCCTGGCCGATGCGCGGCGCGGAGATGGCGACGCAGTCCATCGCCTTGGTGAGCTGCCGGATCATCGCCGGGGCGGCAGTGACGGCGCCGACGCGGTGGCCGGCCATCGCGAAGGCCTTGGAGAAGCTGTAGAGCTGGATCAGCGTCTCCGGCCAGCCGTCGTCGCGGAAGAGGCCGTGCGCCGCGCCGTCGGCCGGCAGGAAGTCCTTGTAGGTCTCGTCGAGGACCAGCGCGATGCCGTTCCGGCGCGCGAGATCGGCGAAGGCGGCGATGGCATCGGGCGGGTAGACCGCGCCGGTCGGGTTGTTGGGCGACACCAGCACGATGGCGCGCGTGCGCGGCCCGATCCGTGCCTCCGCCTCGGCCGGATCGGGGACCCCGCCGCGGTCCGGCCGGAACGGCAGGTGGACCGCCCGAATGCCCAGCATGTCCAGCCACATCTGGTGGTTGAAGTAGAAGGGCAGCGGCAGGATCACCTCGTCGCCGGCCTCGGCCAGCGTCATCAGGGCGAGGCAGAATGCCTGGTTGCAGCCGGCGGTGATGGCGACGTTCTCGGCCGCGATGCGGCCGCCATAGGCGCCCACGAGATGCCGGGCGAAGGCCGCGCGCAGCGGCTCCAGGCCGATGATCGGCGCGTAGCGCACGATCTCGGGGTCGGCCAGCCGCTCCTGGAGATGGCGCGTCGCCTCGACCGGCGGCGCGTGGCGCGGCACCGCCTGCGCCATGTCGATGAGCGGATGGGGCGGCGTGTGGCCGGCGAGCCAGCCATGCACTTCGGCGATCGGCGGCTCGACCACGGCGCCGAGCAGGGAATTCAAGCGATAGGCCATGGATCCAGGTTCGTCCGGCAAGCGTCGCGGCACCATGCGCCGGCGCCGCCGGCCTTGTCGAGCCGGCTTCAGGGCCCGGGAAAGAGGCCGTCCAGCATGGCGGCTGCGCCGGCGATCGCCGCCTCCCAGCGGCCCGCCCGCTCCTGCCGGCAGATGCGCTGGCCCGCGTACCAGGGCGTGCGGCCGTCGAGCCAGCACCAGACCTGGCCGCGGCCGCGCGGCAGCAGCACCGCCGAGGGGACCCCGAGTGCGCCGGCGAGATGGGCGGTGGTGTTGCTGACCGTGACGATCGCGTCGAGCGCGGCCATCTGGGCGGCGACGTGGTCGAGGTCGCCCAGCGGATCGACCGCCGGGTCGCGATGGACGACCCAGCCGCCGGCCGCCGCCTCGGCCCGGTCGGCATCGGTGTCGCCATACTGGAGGTCGAGGAAGACCGCCGGCCGCCCGAGGATCGCCCCCCAGTCGGCGAGCCGGCTCGACTTGGCCGTCGGCGCATGCCGGTTGGCGCTGCGCCAGGAAAGGCCGATCAGGGGTCCGTCGCCGAGCGCCCGGTAGCGGGCCCGGAGGGCCGCCGCCGCGGCGGGATCGGACCGCAGGTGGGGCGGGTGCGGGCCGGGCCGCACGGCCCGCGCCCCCAGCAGGCCGACCCAGGCGGGCGGGAGTTCGGCCGCGTCGGCCGCGGGGTGCGGCGGGGCGCCGCGCGGCACGACGGTCGCGGCCGGGAACGAGCGCCGGAAGAGCGCGGCCAGCCGCGGCGCGCACTCGACCACCAGCCGGCCGACCCGCGGCAGCACGTCCGGCAGCAGGGCCGCGGTCCAGATCTCCTCGCCCAGCCCCTGCTCGCCCCACACCAGCAACGTCCGGTCGGTGGCGGGGCCGCCGTCCCAGACCGGCTGCCGGAACGGCCGCGGCGGCGCCCCCGAGGCGGCCCAGCGCAGGTCGAGGTCGGGAACGGCATCGGCGAGGCGGCCGGCCCGGAGGAGTGCCATCAGCAGGGCCGGGGAACCGACGCCGCCGGCGCGCCGGATCGCCATCGCCCGGTCGAGCGCCGCCGCCATGCCGGCCGTGTCCCCGGCGGCGTCGGCCACGTCGGCCAAACGCGCGAGGAGCACCGGATCCCGGCCTTCGGGGCCGAGGGCGGCATGCAGTTCGGCCGCCGCCGCCTCGAGCTCGCCCGCCTCGTAGAGCAGGTCGGCCAGCCGCGGGCGCGCCGGCCGCGGGTCGGCCGAGCGCGCCATCGCCGCCCGGGTGTCGGCGATGGCGGCCGCGAGGTCGCCGCGATGCTGGGCGAGGTGGGAGCGGGCGAGCCAGGCCGCCGGCTCGTCGGGGGCGCCGGCGATCACCCGGTCGGCGAGCACCGCGGCGGCATCGGCCCGGCCGCTCTTGCGCAGCGCCCCGACCAGCTGCGTCATCATCGGCACCGCGGGCCGCGGCAGGACCCCGCCCGCCGCGGTCGCCGCCAGCGCGGCGGCAGCGGCGGCGTCCCAGTCGCGCCGGCGGATCGCCGCCAGGGTTCGAGCGAGCATCCCGTCCATGGCGCCTCTGTGGCACAGGCCGGGGCAGACCGGCAACGCGGCCCGGCAGTTGACGGCCGCCCGGGGCGCTGCTCGACTGCCCGTCCCACCCGCCTGCCGGAGCGCCGTCCGATGCCCCTTTCCGAACTGACCCGCATGACCGCCGTCGAGGCGGTGCGGCGCCTGAAGTCGCGCGAGCTCCAGCCCGCCGACCTGATCGATGCCGCGCTGGCGCGGATGGACGAGGTCGAGCCGGCGGTCAACGCCCTGCCGACCCGCTGTCCGGAGCGGGCGCGGGCGGCGGCGGTCGAGTTGGCGCGCCGCGGCGGCGACGCGGATTCGCCGGGCTGGCTCGCCGGGCTGCCGGTGGCGATCAAGGACCTGCTGCCGGTCCGTGGCGTGCGCTCGACCCAGGGCTCGCCGATCTTCGCCGACCATGTGCCCGACCGCTCCGACATCGTCGTCGAGACGCTGGAGCGCAGGGGCGCCGTCGTCCTCGCCAAGTCCAACACCCCGGAGTTCGGCGCCGGCGCCAACACCTTCAACCCGGTCTTCGGCAAGACCCGCAATCCCTGGAACACCAGCCTGACCTGCGGCGGCTCGTCGGGCGGCTCGGCGGTGGCGCTGGCGACGGGCGAGGTCTGGCTCGCCAGCGGCTCGGACCTGGGCGGCAGCCTGCGCATCCCGGCCAGCTTCTGCGGGGTCGTCGGCATGCGGCCCTCGCCGGGCCGGGTCGCCCGCGGGCCGAACGCCAACCAGGCCGACGATCTGGCGATCGAGGGGCCGATGGCGCGCAACGTCGCCGACGTCGCCCTGATGCTGGACGCGATGGCGGGCGAGGCGGCGGAGGACCCGATGTCGCTGCCGCTGCCGGCCAGGCCCTTCCAGGACGCGGTGCGCAATCCGGTGCGGCCGGCCCGCGTCGCCTACTCGCCCGACCTCGGCTTCCTGCCGGTGCATCCCGAAGTGGCGGCGGTGGCCGAGCAGGCCGCCCGCCGCTTCGAGGCCATGGGCATCCCGGTCGACCGGGCGGCGCCCGACCTCTCGGACGCGCGCGAGATCTTCCAGACGCTGCGCGCCGCCTTCTTCGTCGTCGACAAGGCGGAGCTCCTGCGCACCCGCCGCGACCAGTTGAAGCCCGACGTCATCTGGAACATCGAGAAGGGCATGGCGCTCGATGCCGACACCATCGGCCGCGCGGTGCGGGCGCGCTCGGCGTTACTGCAGCGGGTCGGCCGGTTCTTCCGGACCTACGACCTGCTGCTGACGCCGGCGGTGATCGTGCCGCCCTTCGACGTCGACACGATCTCCGTGCGCAAGGTCGGCCAAGTCGAGTTCGACAACTACATCGACTGGCTGTCGATGACCTATGCGGTGACGCTGACGCGCTGCGCCTCCCTGTCCCTGCCGGCGGGCTTTCTCGCCGACGGCCGCCCGGTCGGGCTGCAGATGGTGGCGCGCGCCAACGGCGAAGCCGGCCTGCTGTCGGCGGCGGCGCTTCTCGAGGAGGCGCTGGGCCTGGCGTCGCGGGTGCCGATCGACCCGCGGCCCGGCCCGGTCCTGCCGCCCTCCTGACGGGCGGCCCTCAGCCGGCGACGCGGCCCGCCTCGGCGAGCCGGCGCCGGCCGAGTTCGGTCGCGGCCACGACGGCGCCGGCTCCGGCGACGGGGCGGCGTTCCACGAGGCCGCGGTCGACCGCCTCCTCCCACACGGTCAGGCGCGGGCATGAGGTCCGCCAGGCGTCGATCACGTCCTCGTAGGATCTGGGTCCGGCGGCGACCCAGGCGACGAGGTCGAGCACGAGGGGGTCGATCGGATCTGCCACGGCCATGTCCTCCCTCCGGTATTCCGCCCTAGGCGGGCGTCGTCAGCAACAGCCAGGAGCCGTGCACCAGGAACCAGCCGGCGATGGCGGCGACGATCCGGCCGGCCCAGCGGCGGTACTGCGCGTCGCTCATGCCCTCCAGGTAGCGCTTGGCGAGGGTGGTGCCCAGCATCGAGCAGAGGATGGCGGCGACCGCCAGCCCCGGATCGAGCGTGCCGGCCTCGCCCACCATGCCGCCGAAATAGGCGAACTTCAGCCCGTGGCTCAGGATCTGGCAGACGGCCTTGCTCGCCACGATCTGGCGCCGGTCGAGCCGGCCGCCGAGGAAGAAGCTGTCGATCAGCGGGCCCGAGACGCCGGTCAGCAGCATCAGCGACATGCAGACGAGCCCGTAGAGCACCCCCTGGGCCGGGCTGTCGGGATCGGGGGCGAGGCCCGCCGGCGCCAGCCGCAGCAGGAACGGCGTCAGCCCGAGGAAGATGAAGGCGACGGGCTTGCTCGGCACGTACTGCCAGATCGACCAGACGACGAGGGCGGCGACCGCGCCCACGGCGTAGGCCGCGACCGGCCGCCAGTAGACATGGCGGCGCCACAGCCAGCCGCGCCAGCCGTTCGACGCCATCTGCGTGACCGCATGCAGCACCATCGCCGCCGGCACCGGCAGCAGCGCCAGCAGCACGCCGATCAGGATCATGCCGCCCGCCATGCCGAAGAGGCCGGACAGGAATGCCGTCGCCACCATCACGAAGCAGAGCAGAACCATCAGCAACGGCGTCATCGGCGGCCCTCCCGGCCGCTTCAGCTATCGACCGCCTGACGCGGCGGCGCAAACCGAGTTATCTTGGCCTCGCCCTCAGCTTTCCTGATGGTGGAGGCCGATGCGTCGCCTGCCCCCGCTCAACGGCATCAAGGCCTTCGAGGCGGCCGCCCGCACCGGAAGCTTCGCCGCCGCGGCGGCCGAGCTGCACGTCTCGGCGGCGGCGGTCAGCCGGCTCGTGCATCTGCTGGAGGCCCGGCTCGGCACCCGCCTGTTCGAGCGCCGCGCGAACCGGCTGGCCGCGACCGCCGCGGGACGGACCTACCAAGCGGGGCTGACGCCGCTTCTCGATTCGCTGGCCGCGTTGACGGCGGAGGTGGTCGCGGGCGGGGCGCCGCGGGCCCTGACCATCGGGGTCGGCCCGACATTCGCGATGCGCTGGCTGATCCCGCGCCTCGCCGAATTCCGCCGCCTGGAGCCCGACATCGAGGTCCGCTTCGCGACCGGCGGCCGGGCGGTGCCCTTCGCCGACGGCTGGACCTGCGGCATCGCGCTCGGCGACGGCGCATGGCCCGGCCTTGTGGCCGAGCCGCTCTTCGCGGCCGACCTGATGCCGGTCTGCGCCCCGGCGCTGGCCGCCGGGCTCGCCGGCCCGCACGACCTTGCAGGCGGCAACCTGCTGCGCGTCGCCCATGCGCCCGACGACTGGTCGCTGTGGCTGGCGGCGGCGGGCCTGCCCCGCCTCCAGGCCCGCGGCCCCGAGTTCGAATATTACGGCCAGGCGCTGCAGGCGGCCGCTGACGGGGTCGGGGTCGCCATGGGCATCCGCCCCTATGTCGACGACGACCTCGCGGCCGGGCGGCTGGTGGCGCCGTTCGCGCTCAGCCTGCCGATGGGCCGCCACTGGTATCTGCTGCACCGCCCGGGCGTCGATGGCGATGCCGCCTTCGCCGCCTTCCGCGCCTGGCTGGTCACCGCCGCCCGCACCGCCGCCACGGCGCCCGCTCGTCCTTGCCGCATCGGGCCGCCGCTTCTATAACCCCCCGGTTTTGCGCCGCACAAAGACGGCCGCTTCGCGCCCTGGGACATTGGACGGCGATCGATGGAACCGGTTTCCCCACGCCTCGACAATCTGGTGGGCTTCTTCCTGGAGGACCTGCATGTCGGCATGTCCGCCCGCATCCAGCGGACGGTGACGGAAGCCGACATCCTGCTGTTCGCCGGCGTCTCCGGCGACACCAATCCCTTGCACCTGAACGAGGCCTATGCCCAGGGGACGATGTTCCGCGGCCGCATCGCCCACGGCATCCTGACCGCCAGCCTGATCTCGGCCGTGTTCGGCACGATGCTGCCCGGGCCGGGCGCCGTCTACGTCACCCAGAACCTGCGCTTCAAGGCGCCGGTACGGGCGGGCGACACGGTCGACACGAGGGTGACCGTGGCCGAGATCGACCCGGCGCGCAAACGCGTCGTCATGCAGGCGACCTGCCGGGTCGGCGAGCGGGTGGTGGTCGACGGCGACGCCATCCTGATGGTGCCGTCGCGCCCGGCCTGAGGCCCCCGGAACCCGGCCGGATCCGGCTCCGCGACGAGGACGGCATGCGCATCATCCGGCATTGGGACGAGCGGGCGGCGCGGGTGGGCGCGGTGGTGGCGCTCGGCAATTTCGACGGCGTCCATCGCGGCCACCGGGCGGTGATCGAGACCGCAGCGCGGATCGCCCGGTCGCTGCGGGCGCCGGCCGGCGTCCTCACCTTCGAGCCGCATCCGCGCCAGCTCTTCCGCCCCGGCGATCCGCCCTTCCGCCTGACCCCCTTCCGCATCAAGGCCCGCCTCATGGAGGAGATGGGCCTCGACGTCCTCTACGCGCTGCCCTTCGACCGCGCCTTCAGCCGGCTGCCGGCCGACACCTTCGTCGCCGACGTCCTGGTCGGGGGCTTCGGGGTGCGGCATGTGGTGGCCGGCGCCGACTTCGCGTTCGGACACGACCGCGGCGGCAGCATGGCGCTGCTCGCCGAGCGCGGAGCGGCGCTCGGCTTCGGGGTCACCATGGCCGAGCCGGTTTCGATCGACGGCGCCGTCGTCTCGTCGAGCCGCATCCGCCGGCTGCTCGCCGACGGGCGGCCGGCGGACGCGGCCCGGCTGCTGGGCCGCCCCTGGGAGATCGAGGGCCGGGTCGAGCCCGGCCGGCGGCTGGGCCGGACGATCGGCTTCCCCACCGCCAACATCGCGCTCGGCGAATGCCTGCGGCCGGCCGTCGGGGTCTATGCGGTCGAGGCGCGGCTCGACGAGCCGGGCGCCGCCGTCTGGAAGGGGGTCGCCAATTTCGGCCGCCGGCCGACCATCGACGGCACGTCGCTGTGGCTGGAGGTGCATCTCTTCGACTGGTCGGGCGACCTCTATGGCCGGCACCTGCGCGTCGCGTTGCGCGAATACTTGCGCGGCGAGCGCAAATTTGATGGTTTGGCCGCCCTCACGGCCCAGATCGCCGAGGACGCGGCCCACGCCCGGGCGCTCCTCGCGGCACCTGCCGCCACCATTTGACCCGGCCCCGGACTAGGGCCACGCGACGAGGACGAAGATGGCGAAGGACTACAAGGCGACCGTGTTCCTGCCGCAGACCGGCTTCCCCATGCGGGCCGGCCTGCCGCAGCTTGAGCCGAAGCTGCTGCAGCGCTGGTCGGACATCGACCTGTTCGGGCAGCTGCGCCGGACCTCTGCGGGACGCGAGAAGTTCGTCCTGCACGACGGCCCGCCCTACGCCAACGGCAACCTGCACATCGGCCACGCCCTCAACAAGATCCTGAAGGACGTGATCAACCGTTCGCAGCAGATGCTGGGCAAGGACGCCAACTACGTCCCCGGCTGGGACTGCCACGGCCTGCCGATCGAGTGGAAGATCGAGGAGAAGTACCGCGCCGCCGGCCAGGACAAGGACGCGGTGCCGATCGACGAGTTCCGCCGCGAGTGCCGCGAGTTCGCCGAGCACTGGATCGGCGTGCAGAAGGAGGAATTCCGCCGCCTCGGCGTCGAGGGCGACTGGGACCGCCCCTACACGACCATGGCCTACCCGGCCGAGGCGCAGATCGTGCGCGAGATCGGCCGCTTCCTGATGAATGGCGGCCTCTTCCGCGGTTCCAAGCCCGTGCTGTGGTCGGTGGTCGAGAAGACCGCGCTGGCCGAGGCCGAGGTCGAGTACCACGACCACACCTCGAACACCGTCTTCATCCGCTTCCCGGTCGCGCAGTCCGACCTGCCCGAGCTGGCGGGTGCCAGCGTCGTCATCTGGACGACCACGCCCTGGACGCTGCCCGGCAACCGCGCCACCGCCTACGGGGCCGAGATCCCCTATGTCGTGGTCGAGGTGACCGAGGTCGCCGACGGCAGCCTCGCGCGGGCCGGCGAGCGCCTCGTCCTGGCGGAAGCGCTGGTCGCCGCGGTCGCGGCCGAGACCGGGATTACCGGCCATCGCGTGCTCGCCACCCTGCCCGGAACGGCGCTGGCCGGAACCGTCTGCCGCCACCCGCTGGCCGGCCAGGGCTACGACTTCGCGGTGCCGATGCTGGCGGGCGACTTCGTCACCACCGACCAGGGCACCGGCATCGTCCACCTCGCGCCCGGCCACGGCGCCGACGACTACGAGCTCTGCCTCGCGCATGGCGTGACGGCGCCGCAGACGGTGTCCGAGGACGGCTCCTACTATCCCGAGGTGCCGCTCTTCGCCGGCCGCCGGGTGCTGACGCCCTACGGCAAGAAGGGCGATGCGGACGACAGCGTGATCGCCGCGATGGCGGCAGCCGGCGCGCTGCTCGGCCGCGGCACGCTCCTGCACTCCTACCCGCATTCGTGGCGGTCGAAGGCGCCGCTCATCTTCCGCAACACGCCGCAATGGTTCATCTCGATGACCACCAACGGCCTCCGGGAGACGGCACTCGCCGCCATCGACGAGACCCGCTTCGTGCCGCCGCAGGGGCAGAACCGCCTGCGCAGCATGATCGAGACCCGGCCGGACTGGTGCATCTCGCGCCAGCGCGCCTGGGGCGTGCCGATCGCGGTCTTCGTCGAGAAGAAGACGGGCGAGCTGCTGCGCGACCAGGCGGTCGTCGACCGCATCGCCGCCGCCTTCGAGGCCGAGGGCGCGGACGCCTGGTACACGAGCCCGCCCGAGCGGTTCCTCGGCAACGGCCGCAAGGCCGCCGACTACGAGCAGGTCAAGGACGTGGTCGACGTCTGGTTCGACTCGGGCTCGACCCACGCCTTCGTGCTGGAGCAGCGGCCCGAGCTGGCCTGGCCGGCCTCGCTCTACCTCGAAGGCTCGGACCAGCATCGCGGCTGGTTCCATTCCTCGCTGCTCGAATCCTGCGGCACCCGCGGCCGCGCGCCCTACGAGGCGGTGCTGACGCACGGCTTCGTCATGGACGAGCAGGGCCGCAAGATGTCGAAGTCGCTCGGCAACGTCACCGCCCCGCAGACGGTGATCGACGAGTACGGCGCCGACATCCTGCGCCTGTGGGTGGTCAGCGCCGACTATTCCGAGGACCTCCGCATCGGCAAGGAGATCCTGAAGCACCAGTCGGAGATGTACCGGCGGCTGCGCAACACGCTGCGCTACCTGCTGGGCGCGCTCGACGGCTTCGGCCCCGACGAGGTGGTGGCGCCGTCCGAGATGCCGGAGCTGGAGCGCTGGGTGCTGCACCGCCTGGCCGAGACCGACCGCACCGTCCGTCAGGCCTGCGCCGACTTCGAGTTCCACACGATCTTCACCACCCTGCACAATTTCTGCGCCGTCGATCTGTCGGCCTTCTACTTCGACATCCGCAAGGATTCGCTCTACTGCGACCGGCCGGATGCGCTGCGGCGGCGGGCCTGCCGCACGGTGATGGACCGCCTCTTCGACTGCCTGACGGCGTGGCTCGCCCCGATCCTCTGCTTCACCGCCGAGGAGGCCTGGCTCGCCCGGCATGGCGAAGGGCCGGAGACGAGCGTGCATCTGCGCGTCTTCCCGGACATCCCCGCGGAATGGATCGACGAGGCGCTGGCGGCGAAGTGGCAGACGGTGCGGGATGTGCGCCGCGTCGTCACCGGCGCGCTCGAGCTGGAGCGGGCGCAGCGCCGGATCGGTGCCAGCCTGCAGGCGGCCCCGCTGGTGCAGGCCGCGCCCGAGCAGGTCGCGGCCTTCGCCGGCCTGTCGCTGGCCGAGATCGCCATCACCTCCACGGCCGAGATCGTCTCGGGCGAACCCCTGGCGGAGGCCTTCCGCCTGGACGATGTGCCGGGCGTCGGCGTCGTGCCGCGGCTGGCCGAAGGCGGCAAGTGCCAGCGCTGCTGGCGCATCCTGCCCGAGGTCGGGCAGGTGCCGGGCCATGACGACCTCTGCGCCCGCTGCGCCGACGCGGTCGCGGATGGCCCGGCCGCGGATGGCCCGGTCGCGGATGGCCCGGCCGCGGGCCGGGCGGCATGAGCCGGGCCGGCGCCGGCCTTGCCGTCGCGGCCGCGATCCTGGCCGCCGACCAGGCGAGCAAGCACTGGATGCTCGGCTTCCTCCAGGTCGAGGGGCCGCTCGGTCGCGGCCGGTTCGTGCCGCTGACCGACTTCCTCAACCTCGTCGTCGTCTGGAACCGCGGCGTCAGCTTCGGCATGTTCGCCGGCCATGACGACATGGTGCGCTGGGCGCTGGCCGGGCTGGCCGTCGTCGTCTCGATGGCGCTCGCCGTCTGGCTCTTCCGCACGCCGGACCGGCTGGTGGCGCTCGGCCTCGGCTGCGTCATCGGCGGCGCCATCGGCAACGTCGTCGACCGCGTGCGCTTCGGCGCGGTCTTCGACTTTCTCGATTTCCACGCCGCCGGGTATCACTGGCCCGCCTTCAACGTCGCCGATGCGGGCATATTCGTCGGGGTCGTCGCGTTGTTGGCGGACGGGTTGTTCCGCCGCCGGGAAGGGCATACATAGGTCCGCCATGAGCGAGCAAGCGAAGCGCCAGAGGACGAGGAACGCCAGGACGAGGAACGCCGCCGGCATGGCCGTCCTGGCCGCCGTCGCCCTGGGAACGGGCGCGTGCAGCAATCTCCGCCAGCAGATCGGGCTCGACAAGCAGGTGCCCGACGAGTTCCGCATCGTCGCCCGGCCGCCGCTCAGCATGCCGCCCGACTTCGCGCTGCGGCCGCCGCAGCCGGGCGCACCGCGCCCGCAGGAGCAGGCGGTCGTCGACCGGGCGCGGCAGACGGTGTTCCGCGTCGAGCCGTCGGCCGCGACGCCGACGCGCGACCTGCCGGCCGCCGCCAGCGGCGGCGAGACCGCCCTGCTGCGCCAGGCCGGCGCCGACCGCGCCGACCCCAACATCCGCGAGACCCTGACGCGCGAGGGCATCGGCGCCGAGCAGCCGGAGCGCGGGCTGGTCGAGCGGCTGGCCTTCTGGCGCAGCGCGCCGCAGCCCGGCATCGTCGTCGACCCGCAGAAGGAGGCCCAGCGCCTGCGCGAGAACCAGGCGCTCGGCAAGCCGGTCACCGAGGGCGAGACGGCCGTCATCCGGCGCCGCCGGCGCGGCCTCTTCGAGGGCATCATCTGACGACCTTGGTCCAGCCTGCGGCGGGCGGCCGGTCGCGGCAGGCGCCGCCGCGCGCCGGGAGGGTGACGATGGGCAGTCGTCGGTTGCGGGCGGGGCCGGCCGCATGGTTCCTGTCTGCGCTGCTGGCGCTGATGCTGGCCGCCGCCGGAGCGGCACGGGCGGCCGACGAGGCGGCACGGCTGGCGCCCGAGGCGGTGGTGCTGGAGAACGGCCTGACCCTGGTCGTCGTCGCCAACCCGAACATGCCGGCGGTCGCCCACTACGTCTTCTACAAGGCCGGCTCGATCGACGAGCCGCGGGGCAAGTCCGGCATCGCCCATTTCCTCGAACATCTGATGTTCAAGGGCACGCCCAGCGTGCCGGACGCCGCCTTCTCGCGGGTGATCGCCAGCAACGGCGGCCGCGACAACGCCTTCACCAGCTACGACTTCACCGGCTACTACCAGTTCGTGCCCGCCGACAAGCTGCCGCTGGCGATGGAGATGGAGGCCGATCGCATGGCCAACCTCTCCTTTTCCGAGGCGCAGGTGGAATCCGAGCGGCGGGTGATCCTCGAGGAGCGCTTCTCCCGCACCGACAACAACCCCTCGGCGCAGCTCCGCGAGCAGACCCGGGCGGCGCTCTTCCTCAACCACCCCTACCGCCTGCCGGTCATCGGCTGGGAGCACGAGATGCGCGGCCTGTCCTACGCGGACGCGCGCGCCTTCTACCAGCGCTGGTATGCCCCCAACAACGCGATCGTCGTCGTCGGCGGCCGGGTGACGATGGCCGAGGCGAAACCGCTCGCCGAGCGCACCTACGGCCGCATCCCGGCCCGGCCGCTGCCGGACCGCGACGTCGTCCAGGAACCGACCCGGGTGGCGGAGACGCGCATCGAACTGGCGAGCGACAAGGTGCGCCAGCCCTACGTCAACCGCGCCTATGTCGCGCCCAGCCTGTTCAGCGGCGACGCCAGGCACGCCTATCCCCTGGAAGTGCTGGCGGTGGTCATGGGCAGCGGCGTGTCGAGCCGGCTCAATCGGGCGCTCGTGCTCGAAGGCAGCCTCGCCGTCTCCGCCGGCACCAGCTACGACAGCAACCAGCGCGGGCCGGCGACGTTCAACCTCTTCGCCACGCCGCGGCAGGACGTGCCGGTTCCGGCCGTGGAGGCCGCGATCGGAGCCGAGGTCGAGCGCGTGCTCGCCAAGGGCGTCACCCAGGCCGAGGTCGACCGCGCCATCCGGCGCGTCCAGGACGCCGCCGTCTACGCCCGGGACAGCCTGTCGGGGCCGGCCCGGATCGTCGGCAGCGCGCTGGCGATCGGCCTGCCCCTCGCCGAGGTCGATGCCTGGCCGGAGCGGATCGGCAAGGTGACGGTGGCCGAGGTCGAGGCCGCCGCCCGGGCGGTGTTCCGGCCGGAGAACCTGGCGACCAGCATCCTGCTGCCGAAGCGCCCGCAGGGATCCTAGGGAGCACCGCCCCCAGCATGCCGAGGCTCCGCCATCTGCTCGTTCTGCTGCTGCTGGCGGTGGCCGCACCGGCGGTGCTCGCCCAGCAGACGCAGCCGGCCCGGGCGCCGGCCGTCCAGCGCATCGTCAGCCCCGGCGGCATCGAGGCCTGGTTCCTGCCCGACCGGTCGCTGCCCATCCTCGCGATCAGCCTCTCCTTTCCGGGCGGCACCGCCCAGGACCGCGCCGGCAGGGAGGGGGCCAGCGACCTGATGGCCCAGCTCCTGACCGAGGGCGCCGGCGAATTCGACGCCGAAACGTTCCGGGCCCGGCTGGAGGACTTGGCGACCAACCTGTCGGTCTCCGCCGGCCGCGACTCGCTGAACGTCTCGTTCCGCACCCTGACGCGCTATCGCGAGGACGCGCTGGCGATGTTCCGGCTGGCCCTGACGCAGCCGCGCTTCGACGCCGATGCCATCGACCGCGCCAAGGAGCGCCAGCTTTCCGCGATCGCCCGGGCCGCGACTTCGCCCGGGGACATCGCCCGCGACCTGTGGTGGCGCGCGGCCTTTCCCGACCATCCCTACGGCCGCACGGGCGACGGCACCCGGGCCAGCATCGCCGCCATCGGCGCCGACGACCTCCGTGCCGTCTGGCGGGCGCAGGTGGCAAGGGACGGGGTCAAGATCGGGGTGGTCGGCGACATCGACGGCGCCGCGCTGGCGCCCCTGCTCGATGCGCTGCTCGGGACCCTGCCGGCGAAGGCCGCGCTCGCGCCCGTGCCGGCGGTGGCCGCGGCCGGGGCCGGCGACGTCCTGGTGGTGCGGCGCCAGCAGAACCAGAGCGTCGTCGTCTTCGGCGCCCCCGGCCTGAAGCGCAGCGATCCCGACTTCGAGGCGGCGCACCTCGTGAACTACATCCTCGGCGGCGGCGGCTTCAGCGCCCGTCTGATGCGCGAGGTGCGGGAGAAGGCGGGGCTCGCCTATTCGGTTTCCACCGGCCTCGGCACGCTCGACGCGACCGGGGTGGTGCAGGGCAGCGTCGGCACCGCCAACGCCGCGGTCGCGCGTTCGATCGCGATGATCCGCAGCGAGTTCGCGCGCATGGCCGCCGAGGGGCCGACCGCGGCCGAGCTCGACAACGCCAAGCGCTCGGTCATCGATTCCTTCGCCCTCAACCTCGATTCGACGGGCCGGATCGCCGGCTTCCTGGTCAGCCTGCAGCGCGACGGGCTCGGCATCGACTACATGGACCGGCGGGCCGAGCGGTTCCAGCGCGTGACGCTCGCCGATGCCAGGCGCGCGGCCCAGCGGCTCTTCGACCCGGCCCGTCTTCTCTTCACGGTCGTCGGCGAGCCGGAGAACCTGGCGGCGACGCGCGACGCGCCCGCCGCCCCCTGAGACGGACGATCGACGACAGAGGCCGGACCCGCCGCCATGATCCCCTTCACCATCGACGATTCCGCGCTCTTCGCCGCTCGCGTCGGCCGGTCGGGCATCGATGCCGCCGCCTTCGCCGCCGGTCTGGCCGGCAAGGGCGGTGCCCTGGCGCGGGTCCGGGCGATGCGGGCGGAGGGCACGCTGCCGCTGCTCGCCCTGCCCGGCCGGCGCGACGACCTGCCGGGGCTGGAGACGCTGGCGCGGGCCATGCGCCGCAAGACCGCGGACGTGCTGGTGCTGGGTACCGGCGGATCGAGCCTTGGCGGCCAGACCATCAACGCGCTGGCGGACCAGGGCTTCGGCCCGCCCAAGGGGACGCCCCGCATCCGCTTCCTCGACAATATCGACCCCGCGACCTTCGCGGCACTCGCCGACCGCGTCGACTTCGCCCGTACCCGCATCCTCGCCATCTCCAAGTCCGGCGGCACCGCCGAGACGCTGATGCAGCTCCTGACCCTGCTGCCGCGGCTGGAGAAGGCGGTCGGCCGCATGGGCGTGGCGGAGCGCCTGGTGGTCGTCACCGAGCCCGCCGACAATCCGCTGCGGCGGCTCGCGACCCGCCTCGGCGCCACCATCCTCGACCACGATCCCGGCGTCGGCGGCCGCTTCTCGGTGCTGTCGCTGGTCGGCCTGCTGCCGACGCTGATCGCCGGGCTCGACGCTGCCCGGGTCCGTGCCGGCGCCGCGGCCGTGCTCGATGCCGCGCTGGCGGCGGAACGGCCGGAGGATTGCGCGCCGCTGCGCGGCGCCGCCGTCAATCTCGCCCATGCCGCGGCCGGGCGGGCGACCACGGTCCTCATGCCCTATGTCGACCGGCTGGCCCATTTCGGGCTGTGGTTCCGCCAGCTCTGGGCGGAGAGCCTGGGCAAGGGCGGCCACGGGACGACGCCGATCCGCGCCATGGGCACGGTCGACCAGCACAGCCAGCTCCAGCTCTACCTCGCCGGCCCGGCCGACAAGATCTTCACCCTGGTCACGCTGGCGGTCGCCGGCAAGGGCGATCGGGCGGCGGCGACCTTCGCCCGCGACCCGGCGCTCGGCTACCTCAAGGGCCGGCGCATGGGCGACCTGCTCGACGCCGAGCAGCGGGCGACGGCGGAGACGCTGATCCGCAACGGCCGGCCGACCCGGGTCATCCGTCTGGAGCGTCTCGACGAGCGCGCGCTCGGGGCGCTCTTCATGCATTTCATGCTGGAAACGATCTTCGCCGCCGACCTCCTCGGCATCGACGCCTTCGACCAGCCGGCGGTGGAAGAGGGCAAGAAGCTCGCCCGCGACTATCTCGCCCAGTCCTGAGGGCCGGGACCGCCGCCCCATGGCCGTCCGCCTGCTGCCGTCGGTCGTCGTCAACCGCATCGCCGCGGGGGAGGTGATCGAGCGGCCGGCCGCGGCGGTCAAGGAACTGGTCGAGAACGCGCTCGACGCCGGCGCCCGCCAGGTCTCGGTGACGCTCGGCGACGGCGGCCAGTCGCTGATCGTCGTCGTCGACGACGGCAGCGGCATGCAGCCGGCCGACCTCGAGCTGGCGGTCGAGCGCCATGCCACCTCAAAACTCCCGGACGACGACCTCGAACGGGTCTCGACGCTGGGATTTCGCGGCGAGGCCCTGCCGTCGATCGGGGCGGTCGCGCGGCTCGCGATCACCAGCCGGCCGCCCGGCGCCGACCAGGCGTGGACGATCCGCGTCGAAGGCGGCGACAAGACGCCGCCCCGGCCGGCCGCCCATCCGCCGGGCACCCGGGTCGAGGTCCGCGACCTCTTCTACGCGACGCCCGCCCGCCTCAAGTTCCTGAAGTCGCCCAGGACCGAGCGCGAGCACGCGCTGGACGCCGTCCGCCGTCTGGCGATGGCCCACCCCGGCGTCGCCTTCGCGGTCGCCGAGGACGGCCGTGCCCTGCTGCGCCTCGCCGCCGGCGGCGACGGCCCCGAGGGCCGGCTCGCCCGGCTGGGCCAGGTGCTGGGCCAGGGCTTCCGCGACAACGCGCTGACGGTCGCCGCCGAGCGCGAAGGCCTGCGGCTCTCCGGCTTCGCCGGCCTGCCGACCTATCACCGGGCGACGTCGGCGGAGCAGTACCTCTTCGTCAACGGCCGGCCGGTGCGCGACAGGCTCCTCTTCGGTGCCGTGCGCGGCGCCTATGCCGACGTCCTCGCCCGCGACCGGCACCCGGCGGTGGCGCTCTTCCTCGATGTCCCCGCCGACGGCGTCGACGTCAACGTCCACCCGGCCAAGACCGAGGTGCGGTTCCGCGACAGCGGCCTGGTCCGCGGCCTCGTGGTCGGCGCGCTCAGGCATGCGCTCGCCGCCGCCGGCCACCGCGCCAGCACCACCGTCAGCGCGGCCGCCCTCGGCGCCTTCCGACCGATGGCGACGACGCCGGGGGCGCCCGGCCCGCCGGCTGCGCCGTACCGGCCCGGCCTGGCCGAGGCGCTTGCGGCCTTCCAGGCCCCCGACGGCACCGGCCCGCGCCTCGGTCTCGACCTGCCGCCGGCCGCACCGGTGGCGGCGGCCACCGCCGCCCCATCCGCGGACCGCCCGCTCGGGGCCGCCCGCGGGCAGCTCTTCAACACCTACATCGTCGCCGAGACCGCGGACGGCCTGGTCCTGGTCGACCAGCACGCGGCGCACGAGCGTCTCGTCCACGAGCGCATGAAGGCGGCGCTCGCCGCGAGCGGGGTCGGACGCCAGACGCTGCTGCTGCCGGTCGTGGTCGAGCTGGAGGCGGCGGCGACGGACCGGCTGGTCCGGCGCGGCGCCGAACTGGCCGAGCTCGGTCTCGTCGTCGAGGGGTTCGGACCGGGCGCGGTCGTCGTGCGCGAGATCCCCGCCATGCTGGGCGACACCGACGTTCCGGGGCTGATCCGCGACCTCGCCGACGAACTGGCCGAACTCGGCCAGACCTTCTCGCTGCGCGAGCGCCTCGATCAGGTGTCGGGCACGCTCGCCTGCCATGGCAGCGTGCGGGCCGGTCGCCGGCTGTCGGCGGACGAGATGAACGCGCTGCTGCGCCAGATGGAGGCGACGCCGAACAGCGGCCAGTGCAACCATGGCCGGCCGACCTATGTCGAGTTGAAGCGGGCCGACATCGAGCGCCTGTTCGGCCGCCGCTGACGGTTCCCCCGATGCCCGGACCCGCCCCTCCCGGACCCGCGCTCCCCGGGCTCGCGCTCTACGCGCACCTGTCCGCGCCGATCGGGCTCGGGTCGGCCGGCCGCGGCTTCGCCGCGGCCATCGCCGCCGCCGGGCTGCCCGCGACGATGGTCGACCTGCCCTGGCCCGCCTCCGGCAGTTCGCGGTCGCCGCTGCCGACCGCCAGCGAGCTCGGCCGGCCGGTCGCGCTCGTCGCCACCAACCCGGACGTCCTCCGCCGCTGCCTCGGCGACGGCACCTATCCCGGTCCCAGCGCCGGCTGTCGCGCCTACACGATCGGCTACTGGAGCTGGGAAGCCCCGGACGGGCTGCCCGAGGCATGGCGCCGCATGTGCCCGCTGTTCGACGAGATCTGGACGCCCAGCGCCTATGGCGCCGCCTGCGTGGCGCCGTTCGTCGACGTTCCGGTCCTGCCGCTGCCGCCGGCCCTGGCACCAACGCCGGCGCACGCGGACTTGGACCTCGAGCGCTTCGGCCTTCCGCCGGGTCCGTTCACGTTCCTTTCCGTCTTCGACGCCCGCAGCAATCTCGACCGCAAGAATCCGGCGGGCGTGATCCGGGCCTTCCTGGCCGCCTTCCCGCGACCGCAACCCCAGGTCCGCCTCGTGCTGAAGACGCGCGGGCTGCTGCCCCGCGACCGCATGGCGCTGGAACGCCTGGCCCCCGGCCGGCCGGACGTCCATGTCCTGAACGGCACCATGTCCGATGCCGAGATGGCGGCGCTGGTGCGGGCGTGCGGCTGCTTCGTCTCGCTGCACCGCGCCGAGGCGCTCGGGCTGGCGATGGCGGAGGCGATGGCGGCGGGCCGGCCGGTGATCGCGACCGCCCATTCCGGCAACCTCGACTTCATGTCGCCGGCCACGGCCGGGCTCGTCGCCTACGATCTGGTCGCCCTGGCCAAGGACAGCCCGCCCTTCCGCCGGGGCGTCCGATGGGCCGAGGCGAGCATCACCCACGCCGCCGACCTGATGCGGCAGGTGCTGGCGCATCCGGAGCGGGTCCAGGCCCGCGCCGCGCGGGGCGCGCGGCAGGTCCGCGAGCTCCTGGCGCCCGAAGCCGTGGGTGCCCGCATCGCCGCCCGCCTCGCGCTCCTGGAGGCCGAGGGACGGATCGCTGCGCCGGCACCGGCGCGGCCGGCAGCGGCCGGACGGCCCGACGGGCCGTCGATCCTGGTGGCGACCCCGGTCAAGAATGCGGCCCGCTACCTCGACCGCTATTTCGCATTGCTCGAGCGGCTGGACCTCGATCCCGCACGCCTGTCGATCGGTCTGCTCGACAGCGACAGCACCGACGACACCTGGGGCCGTCTGCAGGCGCGGCGCCCCATGCTCGAGGCGCGCTTCCGGCGGGTGACCATGGTGCGGCACGATTTCGGCTACCGGCTGCCGCCCGGCCCGCGCTACCAGGCGAGCGTCCAGCGCGAGCGCCGCGCGACGCTCGCCCGGTCCCGCAACCGCCTGCTCTCCGCCGCGCTCCGGGACGAGGACTGGGTGCTCTGGATCGACGCCGATGTCTGCGACTATCCGCCCGACCTCGTCGAGCGGCTTGTCGCCGCCGGCCACGACGTCGTCGTGCCGCACTGCGTGCTGCCCGACGGGCGGACCTACGACCTCAACACGTTCGTCCTGCCGGCGGGTGCGGACGGCGCGCCGCTGGAGGATCCGCGAAACCTGGCCGACGGCGTCTGCCTGCCGCTCCATCCGGTCGGCCGGCGCCACCTTGGCGATTTCCCGGCCGACGCCGGGCCGGTCGAGGTCCATGGCGTCGGTGGCACGGTCCTGCTGGTGCGCGGCGATCTCCACCGCGACGGGCTGGTGTTTCCGGCCGCCCCCTACCGCGGCTACCTCGAGACCGAGGGGCTGGCCGCGCTGGCGCGCGACATGGGCCATATCTGCGTCGGACTGCCGGGCCTGCGCGTCGTCCACCCGGCGATCTGACGGCGACCCCGGTCAGGGCTGGACGCCGACCCGGAAGACGGATTGCGGCGGCGTGTAGCCCCCCGGCATGGCGAGGCCCAGCATCGCCGCCACGCCGGCGCAGTCCGGGTCGCCGTAGGTCGACTGGCAGCCAGCCGGCGTCCCGGGCGTGTTGACGTCGACGTTGGACGTCACGAGAAGGGCGCGCAGATCGGCGACGACGACGTTCCGGTCGGTGTCGAACTCCGGCAGGGTGACGCGGAGGCGGGTCGGAAAGCCGCAGCCGGGCGGGGTATAGGGGCCCGGGCCGTAGCCCGTGCACTCGGCCCCGCCGATATGCACCGGGAACCCGTAGGGCAGCGCGCCGACGGGCCCCGTCACGGTCGGGTAGGCGGGAATGACGGGATAGGCAAACGTCCCCGGATAGGCGGGCAGCGGCGCCGGCACGGTCGAGGGAACCACCCCGTAGGAACCGAGCGGCTGGCCGGAGGTCGCCATGTCGAGCTTGAGGAAGCGGAATCCCCCCGGGGCGGGCCACGCCAGGTTCGGATCGTTGAGCGGCGATGCCGGGAGCGCCGGCGCGCCGACATTGAGCGGGGCGGGAACGCCGAGCGTGAAGGCGATGCCGCGATAGCGGCCATAAGGCACCGCGCCGGTGACCGACTGCCGCAGGTCCGGCGTGCCCCCGGCACACGGCCCCTGACCGTCTTCGAAATCGAGCAGGGCGACGTTCTGGTGCTGCCAGCGCCCGTCCTGGGCGAGGTTCATCGGCACCTGGCGGCCGGCCTCGTCGATCAGTGCGACCTCCGACACGAAGAAGCGGAAATCGGTCGGGAGGATGGTCGAGCCGGTGACGCCGATGCCGCCGTAGCTGGCGCCACAACGGAACGGCGCGTCGCCGACGACAGCGGCGAAGCGGATCGTGTGGATGCCCTCGCCCGATACGCCGGACGAGGCCGGGACGTAGCCGGGCGTCCGCCACCGCGCCTGCTGTGTCGCCGGATCGAGCGTGACCGACGCCTCGCCCGTGAGATCGCCGGTCGGGGGCGGCGTCCCGCAGGCGGCCAGCAGGACGGCGAGGCCACCGAGCGCGATCGAGGGAAGGGCGCGAATCATCGCTTTCTCCGGTATCGCTGCAGACGGCGCCGGCCGCCGTGGCCGGCGGAATCGCTGGATGGGGGCTACTGCGCCCGCGGCTCCTGGCCGACCCGCTTGTTGGCGACCGGGTCGCCGGTCGCCTCCTCGCCCACCATGTCGAAGCGCGGCGTGCAGGCCGCGCCGGACATGGCGGCGAACGTCAGGACCAGCAGCAGGGCACCGCGCAGCGCATTCGCCATCACAACGCTCCCTTGATCGCCTCCACCAGGTCGAGGCGCTCCCACGAGAAGCCGCCGTCGGGATCGGGCGCCCGCCCGAAATGCCCGTAGGCGGCCGTCCGGGCATAGATCGGGCGGTTGAGGCCCAGGCGCTCCCGGATGCCGCGCGGCGACAGGTCGACGATGGAAGGCAGGATGGTGGCCAGACGTTCCTCGTGCTCCATGCCGGTGCCGTAGGTGTCGACATAGACGGACAGCGGCTTGGAGACGCCGATCGCGTAGGACACCTGGATGGCGCAGCGGTCGGCGAGGCCGGCGGCGACGACGTTCTTCGCCAGGTAGCGGGCGGCGTAGGCCGCCGAACGGTCGACCTTGGTCGGATCCTTGCCCGAGAAGGCCCCACCGCCGTGCGGCGCCGCGCCGCCGTAGGTGTCGACGATGATCTTGCGCCCGGTCAGGCCGCAGTCGCCGTCCGGGCCGCCGATGACGAAGCGGCCGGTCGGGTTCACGTAGAACTCGTCCTCGCTGCACATCCAGCCCTTCGGCAGGCAGTTCAGGACGTGCGGGCGGACGATCTCGCGCACCTCCGCCTGCTCGAGATGGGCGGCGTGCTGCGTCGAGACGACGATCGAGGTGGCGCGGACCGGCCGCCCGTTCTCGTAGAGCAGGGTCACCTGGCTCTTGGCGTCGGGCCCGAGGCCGGGTGCCGCGCCCGAATGGCGCGCCTCGGCCAGCGACCGCAGGATGGCGTGCGCATAGTGGATCGGCGCCGGCATCAGGGTCTCGGTCTCGCGGCAGGCATAGCCGAACATGATGCCCTGGTCGCCGGCACCCTCGTCCTTGTTCCCGGCGGCATCGACGCCGACCGCGATGTCGGCCGACTGGGCATGGACGAGGACATCGACCTTGGCGTGCTTCCAGTGGAAGCCCTCCTGCTCGTATCCGATGTCCCGGACCGCGGCCCGCGCCGTCTCCTCGAGCGTCGCGGGCGTGATCGCGGCGGGGCCGCGCACCTCGCCCGCGAGCACGATGTGGTTGGTCGTCGCGAGCGTCTCGACGGCGACCCGCGCCTGGGGGTCGTGGCCGAGATAGAGATCGACGATCGCGTCGGAAATCCGGTCGCAGACCTTGTCGGGATGGCCTTCGGCGACCGACTCGCTGGTGAAGAGATAGGAACCGCGGGGCACGGGACGACGCCTCGTCTTGGGGAAGGACAGCCCTGAGTTGGTGCCGACCCCCGCCGGTTCCGTCAAGCGGTTTCGGTCAAATCGACGGCGTCTGGTCGGCGACCGCCAACGACTTGGTCAATTCGAAGAGACGCTTGCGCACGCCGTTGTCCGGGATGCGGTAATAGGCACGGACGAGATCCATCGTCTCGCGCTTGGCCATCGGATCGGGCTCGTAGGGCGCGGCCGTGGAGGCGGACAGGCCGCGGCGGGCGCGCGAGGTCGGGCCGAGCGCGGCGTCCGGCATCTCCTCGAAGAAATAGGCGATCGGCACTTCGAGCACCCGCGAAAGGTCGAACAGCCGGCTGGCGCCGATCCGGTTGGCCCCCCGCTCGTACTTCTGGACCTGCTGGAAGGTCAGGCCGAGCGCAGCGCCGAGCTTTTCCTGGCTCATTCCGAGTTCGACGCGGCGCTTGCGCACGCGCTGACCGACATGGACGTCGATCGGGTCCGGCGCCTCGGCCTTGCTGCGGGTGGGGCCCTTGCGCGGGCCGCGAACGGATTCTGCCATGATGTTCCTGAAAACGGGGAAGGAGGACAACTTGCTGGTGTAGGTATGGCAGCAGCGACCGACCGTCAACGCCCGCGAGATGTCAATCCTGTAATGGACGGCCCGGCCCCCGGCGACGGCGGCCGAACAGTGCCCCGGCGAGGCCGAGCGCGATCATGGCCAGCGGGACCGCCTGACCGAGCCGGGCGAAGGGCGTCGGCGCCAGCGGACGCGGCAGTTCGCTGTCCAGGACGCCGGCGGCGTCGAGCTCGAGCCGCCCCTGCTCGCGGCCGTAGGCGTCGAAGACCGCGGAAATGCCGTTGTTGGCCGAGCGCACCAGCGGCAGCCCTTCCTCGACCGCACGGGCGCGGGCGATCTCCAGGTGCTGGTGCGGCCCGGCGGTGCGGCCGTACCAGCCGTCGTTGGTCAGGTTGAGGAGCCATTCCGGACGGCGCGCCGGATCGACGACGGCGCCCGGAAAGATGACCTCGTAGCAGATGAGCGGCCCGACCGGCGGCAGACCGTCGAGATCCAGCGTCCGTGGCCCGGGGCCGGCCGAGAAGTCGATCGTGCCCGCCGTCACCTTGGACATGCCGAGGCGCCCGAGAATGGCCCGCAGCGGCAGATACTCGCCGAACGGCACGAGATGCGCCTTGTCGTAGCCGGCGACGACCCGGCCGGTCGGGTCGATCGCCTGCATCGCGTTCCACACCATCGGCGGATCGGTCGGCTGTGGCGTTGTCCGGTTGGTTCCGGTCAGGACCAGCCCGCCCGGCGGCGCCACGGTGGCGATGGCGGCCCGGCGTGAGGGGTCGCGGTCGAGGAAGGACGGGCCCGCGGTCTCCGGCCAGACGACGTGGGTCACGCGGTCGAAACCCGGTCCCTGGGACAGGTCGAGATGACGCTGGAAGATGCCGTCCCGGGCGGCCGGGTTCCACTTGAGGATCTGGGGGATGGAGGCCTGGACGAGACGCAGGCGCACGTCCGGCACCATCTCGACCGGCGCGCCCGACAGGCGCACCAGCCCGAGGCCGGCGATCGCCAGGACGGTGGCGACGGCCGCCGCGGTCGGCGCCCAGCGGCGGACGCCGCCCGGAGCGTCGGCGAGCGTCGCCGGCGCGGCCGCGACGAACACCGCCAGCATCCCCAGGCCCTGCACGCCGAGGATCGCGGCCGCCTGCAGGCTGGCGTCGGCGACGCCCCAGACCTGGCCGACCAGGTTCCAGGGGAAGCCCGACAGGGCCCAGACCCGCACCCATTCGCCGAAGCCCCAGGCAGCCGCGAGCCCCAGCACCCGGTACCATCCCCGGACCTTCAGCGCCCAGGCGAGCCAGGTCGCCAGGCCCGTCGCGCCGGCGAGCAATGCCGGCAGGCCGGTGACGGTGAAGGGCAGCAGCCACCAGAACCGGGCGATGTCGACGAAGAGCGCGGCTGCGATCCAGTAGAGGCCGACCGTGAGGTAGCCGAAGCCGAACCACCAGCCGAGCCAGAAGGCCGATCGCGGCCGCCCTGCCCCGTCGAGCAGCCAGATCAGCCCCGTGAACGCGACGGCCAGCGCCGGCAGCAGGTAGGCCGGCGGCAGGGCCAGGGACGCGAGCGCGCCGAGGCCGAAGCTCGCCGCCCAGCGGCGCCATCCGGCCAGCCCGCGAAGGCGGGCGGCGAGCCGCCCGATGCCGGCCTCGCGCGCGGCCGCCGTCAAGAGCCGGCCGGCTCCGACGGCGCGCGGCGCAGGCGCAGCCGCCGGATGCGCCGCGGGTCGGCCTCGAGAATCTCGAACTCGGCGCCCGAATCGTGGCGGACGACCTCCCCGCGCACCGGGACCCGGCCGGCGAAGGACGCGACGAGCCCGCCGACCGTGTCGACGTCCTCCTCCTCGGCCGCCGCACCGAGCGGGATGCCGGTCCGCGCCTCGACGTCGTGGGGCGATGCGCGGCCGTCGACGAGGAAGCTGCCGTCGGGCCGCTCGACGATCTCGGGCGGGGTGGTGACGACGTCGTGCTCGTCGTCGATCTCGCCGACGATCTCCTCGACCAGGTCCTCGATGGTGACGAGCCCGTCGATGCCGCCGAACTCGTCGACCACCAGCGCCATGTGGATGCGCGACAGCCGCATCTGCTGCAGGAGGTCGAGGACGCGGGTCGACGGCGCGACGAACAGGACCCGGCGCACGAAATTCTCGATGCGCGGCGACTTGCCCGCATCGAGGAAGCCGAGCACGTCCTTGACGTGGACCATGCCGATGACCTCGTCGAGCGTCCCGCGATAGACCGGCAGGCGCGAATGCTGCTCCTCGGCGAAGCGCCGGACGAGGGCGTCGAAGCCGATCGCGGCGTCGACGGCGACGATGTCCGCCCGCGGCACGGCGACATCTCGGGCCGTCTCGTCGCGCAGACGCAGGACATTGGCGATCAGCGTCCGCTCGTGGGTGTCGACCGGGCCCTCCTCCTGGGCCCGCTCCTCGATCAGTTCGGCGATCGACGGGCCGAGCCCGTTCTCGGCCGGCTGCGGGCCGCGCTTGCCGCGCCACCAGTCGCGCAGGCGCCGCAGCCGCGGCCGGGCTCCGCCGACGAAAGGACTAGATCGACTGTCGCCGTCGCTCATCGTCACGCCGCCTCCTCGTAGGGGTCGGCGATGCCCAGGGCGGCCAGCGCCCGAACTTCCAGCGGCTCCATCTCGGCCGCATCCTCCATGGTTTCGTGATCGAATCCCAACAGGTGCAGCGTGCCATGGACGACCAGGTGGGAGAGGTGGTCGCCGAGGCTCTTGCCGGCGGCGGCGGCTTCCGCGGCGGTCGTCTCGTAGGCGATCGCGACATCGCCCAGCAGTGCCGCCTCGCCCGCCGCGAACGACAGGACGTTGGTCGGCTTGTCGAGCCCGCGATACTCGTGGTTGAGCCGGCGCAGCAGGGCGTCGTCGGCCAGCGCCACCGCCATCTCCGTGTCGCCCGCGGGCGGCGGGGCGACGGCCAGCGCCGCCCGGACGGCGCGCCGCACCACCCCCCGCGGATCGGGCAGCGCATCGCGCCACGCCCGGTGGGGAATGCGGATGCCGATGCGGACGCCCATCGCCCGGCCCCCTAGCGGCCCGGACGGCGCGCCGGCGGCGCGGTCGCGTCCCGGGCGTCGTAGGCGCGCACGATGCGGGCGACCAGCGGATGCCGCACCACGTCGGCGTCGCTGAAGCGGACGAAGCCGATCCCCTCGACGTCGGCCAGCGTCTCGACCGCGTCGGTCAGGCCGGAGGGGGTTCCCGCCGGGAGGTCGATCTGGGAGAGGTCGCCGGTCACCGCCATGCGGGCATTGGCGCCGAGCCGGGTCAGGAACATCTTCATCTGGCTCGGCGTCGTGTTCTGGGCCTCGTCGAGGATGACGAAGGCGTCTGCCAGCGTCCGGCCGCGCATGAAGGCGAGCGGCGCCACCTCGATCTCGCCCGACGCCATCCGCTTGGCGATCTGGTCGCCAGGCAGCATGTCGTGCAGGGCGTCGTAGAGCGGTCGCAGATAGGGATCGACCTTTTCGCGCAGGTCGCCCGGCAGGAATCCGAGCCGTTCCCCCGCTTCGACGGCCGGGCGCGACAGGATGATGCGGTCGACCTCCCCGGCGATCAGCCGGTCGACGGCGCAGGCGACCGCGAGATAGGTCTTCCCGGTGCCGGCCGGACCGAGCCCGAACACCAGCGAGTTGGTCCGCAGCGCCCGGATGTAGGTCGCCTGGGTCGGCGACCGCGGCGTGATCGGCCGCTTGCGGGTGCGGATCGTGAGGTCGTCCGACCATGCCGGGGCGCCGCCGGAGATGGATTCGGTGCCAAGGCGCACCGCGGCGTCGACCTCGCCCGGTTCCACGGTCATGCCGCGCTCCAGCCGGCGATAGAGCGACTCGAGGGCCGCCCGGGCGGCGGCGGCGGCGGCCGGCTCGCCGGTGACGACCAGCTGGTTGCCGCGCGACACGATATGGACGCCGAGCGCCGCTTCGATCCGCGCCAGGTTGCGATCGTGCTCGCCGTAGAGCAGCGGCAGCAGGGCATTGTCGGGGAATTCCAGGTGGGTGGGCGCGGCCGCCGGCGCATCGGTCATGCGGCGGCGCCAACGGCCGAGGCGGCCATGGCCGGACCGTCCCCGGGGGGCTGCGTCACCACCCGGCCGGCGAGACTGTTGGGTCTGACGCCGGTGATCTCGACCTCGACCTCGGCGCCGATCAGCCGGACCTTGCCCTCGGCGTGCACCGACTGCAGCCACGGGGTCCGCCCGACGAGCTGGCCGGGGTGACGCCCCGGCTTCTCGAACAGGACCGCGACGCGGCGGCCGACCGTGCGGCGGTTGAATTCGTCCTGCTGGCGCCGCAGCAGATCCTGCACCGCGGCCAGCCGCGCCTGCTTTTCCGGCTCGCCGATCTGCCGGGGCTCGCCGGCCGCGGGCGTCCCCGGCCGCGGGCTGTACTTGAACGAGAAGGCCTGGGCGAAGCCGACCCGCTCGATCAGCGCCAGCGTCTCGGCGAAGTCGCGGTCGCTCTCGCCCGGGAACCCGACGATGAAGTCGGATGACAGCGCGATGTCGGGCCGCGCCCGGCGCAGCCGGTCGACGATCGCCTCGTACTGGCGGGCGGTATGGCGCCGGTTCATCCGCGCCAGAACATCGTCCGATCCCGACTGGACCGGCAGGTGCAGGAACGGCATGAGCGCCGGAACCTCGCCATGGGCCGCGATCAGGTCGTCGTCCATGTCGAGCGGATGGGAGGTCGTGTAGCGGATCCGCGCCAGCCCGGGCACGCCGTCGGCCAGCGCGCGGACGAGCCGGCCGAAGCCCCACGAACGCCCCTCGGGGCCGTCGCCGTGCCAGGCGTTGACGTTCTGGCCGAGCAGCGTGATCTCGCGCGCGCCCAGCGCCACCAGCCGGCGGGCCTCGGCGAGGATGTCGGCGGCGGGGCGGGAATACTCGGCGCCGCGCGTGTACGGCACGACGCAGAAGGTGCAGAACTTGTCGCACCCTTCCTGGACGGCCAGGAACACCGACACGTCCTGCGCCTCCGACGGCTGCGGCAGGGCGTCGAACTTCGGCTCGGCCGGGAAATCGGTCGCGACGATGCCGCGTCCCGGGCCGGACGCCGGCCCGGATGCGGCGCGGGTCGCCCGGGCGATCAGTTCCGGCAGCTGGTGATAGGACTGCGGCCCGACGACGATGTCGACGTGCGGGGCGCGGCGCACGACCTCCGCCCCCTCGGCCTGGGCGACGCAGCCGGCGACGGCGAGCAGCAGGTCGCCGCCCTCGGCCTGCCGGGCCGCCTTCAGGGGGCGCAGGCGACCGAGTTCGGAATAGACCTTCTCGCCCGCCTTCTCGCGGATATGGCAGGTATTGAGGATGACGAGATCGGCCTCGTCCGCGTCATCGGTGAGCGCATAGCCGAGCGGCGCCAGGACGTCCGCCATGCGGGCGGAGTCGTAGACGTTCATCTGGCAGCCGTAGGTCTTGAGGTGCAGCTTCCTGGTCAATGCCGTATCGCCCCGTTCGCGCGGACCAAGCGTCCCACGCGAGCGATCCTCCTGGGACCGGGGCCGCCGCGACCCTAGCACCGCGCCGGGGGCTGTCAAGTGACGCTTCCGCGAGGCGCCGGCGGCCGCATCGTCACGCGGTCGCCGGATCTCCCCGCGCCGGTGCCGGTGCCGGCGCCGTGGCCGCGGGCCAGCGGCCGGCGAGCGCCCGGTCCATGCCGGCCACCACGGCCGACCGGCAATGGGCGGCGAGCGCCTTGCGCGACCCGAACTCCTCGATGGTCACCGGCGGGTGGAACTCGACCGAGACGGTGCAGTCGCCGAGCCCCGCCAGCCTCCACAGATGGCCGCCGAGATCCATGTCCCCGTACCAGGCATAGAAGGGTCGCAGGCCGTGCCCGAGCGGGATGCCATCGAGCCGGACATAGGCGATCGTCACCGGCTGGATGGTGAGCGGGCGCCCCTCCACCCGCCGCTCGGCGACGGCGAAGAGCGCGGTCTTGAACGGCAGGACGCGGTTGCCGTCGCTGCTCGTGCCTTCCGGGAACAGGATCAGGTCGTCGCCCGCGGCCAGCCGGCCGGCGATCTCGTCCCGCTGCTCGGAGGCGCCGGTCCGCCGCTGGCGGTCGACGAAGACCGTCCGCTGCAGCTTCGCCAGCCAGCCGAAGAGCGGCCAGCCCGCCACCTCGGCCTTGGCGACGAAGCTGCCGCCGATCAGCGAGCCCAGCACGGCGATGTCGAGGTAGGAGCAATGGTTGACGACGAACAGCGTCGGATGATGCGGCGCGCGCTCGCCGTGCCGCTCGACCCGCATGCCGAGGATGCGCAGGCAGACGCGATGGTAGAAGAGGGGCAGGCCGACGGCCGTGCGGCGGCTCGTGCGGATCGCCAGCCACTGCACCGGCATCAGCGGCAGGGTGAAGAGCAGGTAGAGCGTGAGCCGTACCGCGGCCAGGACCGGGGACCCCATGCCCTCAACCCTCTCGCGAGCGGCGCTCGTAGTGCTTGTAGTACTTGTCGGTGACGAGGTCGGTCTTGACGACGATGCAGATGTCCGTGGTGTTGAACTGCTCGTCCACCACCGCCCCGTCGCCGACGAAGCCGCCGAGGCGCAGATAGCCCTTCACCAGCGGCGGCAGGACGGCCAGCGCCCGGAGCGGCTCGACCGCCTCCGGCGGCAGCAGCCGCATGTCGACATAGCGGTCCTCGAGCGCCCGCGGCCGCAGCGGCTCGGGCGCGAGATGATGGTAGTAGAGGTAGGAGAGGGGCAGCGCGAGCGTGGCCGGGTCGGTGCCGGGCAGGCTGGCGCAGCCGAACATCAGCGAGATGCGGTGATGGAACACGTACTCCGCGATGCCGCGCCACAGGAGCTGCATCGTCGGGCGGGTCCGGTAGCCGGCATCGACGCAGGATCGGCCGAGCTCGAGAATCTCCCCGGGCAGCCGCTCCAGCTTGGCGATGTCGTATTCGGCGGCCGAGTAGAAGCCGCCATGCTGCGCCGCCACCGTCCGCCGGATCAGCCGGTAGGTGCCGACCACCGACGAGGCCCCCTCGCCGCGGCCGTGGTCGATGACCAGGAGGTGGTCGCACAGGGGGTCGAAATCGTCGAAGTCGCGCGCGCGGCGCGCCATCTCCGGCGTCGGCCGGGCCGCCATCTCCTCGTAGAAGACGCGGTAGCGCAGCGCCTGCGAGGCGTCGATCTCCGCCGCTGTCCGCGCCAGCCGCACCTCCATCGCGCCGGATCGGATGGAGAGCGCTCCGTCCCCGCCCGGACCTTCGGCCGCCTCGGCGGGAGCGGGCGGGACAGGCCCGGCGGAACTCGTCTCGGCGGTCATCGGAGATCCGGATCAGCGCTTCTTCGCGCGGTCCAGCGGAACGCCGTAGAGCTCCAGCCGATGTCCGACCAGCTTGAAGCCCAGGCTGGCGGCGATCCGCTCCTGCAACGCCTCGATCTCCTCGTTGTGGAACTCGATCACCCGGCCGCTCTCCACGTCGATGAGATGGTCGTGGTGCTCGTCGGGCGTCTCCTCGTAGCGCGCACGCCCGTCACCGAAATCGTGGCGGTTGAGGATGTTCGCCTCCTCGAACAGCCGCACCGTGCGGTACACGGTGGCGATCGAAATCCGCGGGTCAATCTCGGTCGACCGGCGGTGGACGGACTCCACGTCGGGGTGGTCCGTCGATTCCGACAGCACCTGCGCGATGATGCGCCGCTGTTCGGTCATCTTCAGGCCCTTGTCGATGCAAAGGCGTTCGATACGCGAGGGCACCGGGCTCTCCGTTTTCGGTCGATCCATGACTATACCCGCTCAGGGGTTTCGCGACCATGGTTGCCCGGACCAGCGTCGGATTTCCAGTTGCCGGACAAACCATTAGCGCGAACGAGACTTAACATCAAGGCATCCACCGAGCCGTCCCGGCGCCGGTAGTAGCCCCGGCGGCGCCCGACCGGTGCGAAGCCGGACCGGCCATAGAGGGCGAGCGCGGCGGGATTGTCGACCGCGACCTCGAGATGGACGGTGGCGACGTCGGCGGGAAGGCCGGCCACGGCATGGTCGAGCAGTCGCCGTCCGCAGCCCGCCCGCCGGCGGCCGGGCGCGACGCCGATCGTCAGGATCTCCGCCTCGTCGGCGGCATGCCGCACGAGCACGAAGCCGATCGGCTCGTCCGCCTCGACCAGAGCAGCGCCGCGGACGCCGGGCTGGGCGAGCAGGCTCGCCCAGGCATCGGCGTCCCAAGCATCGTCGGGGAAGCAGGCGCGATGCAGGGCGGCGAGCCATGCGCCGTCGCCGGGGCCGATGGCGAGGATCCTCACGCCGGCGCCGCGACGGTGACGTCGGGCGGCCGGAGGTAGCTCGGCCGCGCCGGCGGCATCGCCTCGCCGGCCGCCAGCATGGCGGCGGCGGTCGCGGCGACGTCGGCCGCATCGGCCGGATCGGCGCGCAGCACCTCGAACTGGACGCCAACCGCGGCCAGGGCGGCGGCGAGCAGGCCGGCGGCGTCGCCGGCGAGGGCGACCGGTCCGCGCAGGGTCCGGCGCAGGCGCTCCGCGGCGGCGGCCGGCGTCGCCATGAAGGGCGCCTCGGCCCCGCCCGGCGGGAACCATTGCAGGAACAGTTCCGCGCGACGGCTGTCGAGCGCGACCAGCAGCGGCCGGCCGGGCGCGGCGCCCGCCGCCTCGGCATGGACGCGGAAGCTCGATACGCCCCAGGCCGGCACGCCGGCCGCCAGCGCCACGCCCTGGGCGAGCGCGAGGCCGACGCGCAGGCCGGTGAAGCTGCCGGGTCCGGTCGTCGCGACGACGCCGTCGAGCGGCACCCGGCCGCCGGGCGCGTCCAGGACCGCCGCCACCAGCGGCGCCAGGTGCTGCGCATGGCCGCGCTCGGTCGCAAGACGGCGCGCGGCGACCACGCGGCCGTCCCGCCACAGGGCCGCCGAACAGGCGGCCCCGGCCGAATCGAGCGCCAGCAGGGTCAGCCCCATGGTGCGCCGAAGCGTTCGATGCTAGCCAAGCCCTTCTCCATTCCCGACCACGGATCCGTCATGCTCGTTCCCGTGGATGCCGCCCGCGCCGGCATCGTCGTCCAGCTCGCCTACGCCACGCCGGACAACCTCTCCGGCGCCCCGATCTACCGCAATCCCGTCTGCCTACTGCACGCGGCGGCCGCCGAGCGGCTGCACGCGGCGAGCGAGATCGCCGCCGGCCTCGGCCTCCGCCTCAAGATATTCGATGCCTACCGGCCGCCGGAGGCGCAATGGCGCCTCTGGGAGGCCTGTCCCGACCCGACCTTCGTGGCCGACCCGCGCCGTGGGTCGCCCCATTCGCGCGGCGTGGCGATCGATCTGACGCTGGTCGACGGCTCGGGCCGCGAGCTCGCGATGGGGACCGGCTTCGACGCCGTCGTCGACCAGTCGCACCACGGCCGGTCCGACGTACCGGTCGAGGCCCAGCGCAACCGCCTCCTCCTGCTCGGCATCATGACCGCGGCCGGCTGGGACCACTATCGCAAGGAGTGGTGGCACTACCAGCTCTTCGACGCCCGGCGGTTCCCGCTGATCGCCGACGGCGCGATGGGGCCGCCCCTGATGTAGGGCGGCCGCCCGGTTCACATGACGGCGCGGACTTCCTGCACTTCGGGAATGTAGTGCCGCAGCATGTTCTCGATGCCGCTCTTCAGGGTCGCCGTCGAACTCGGGCAGCCGGCGCACGAGCCCTGCATGTGCAGGTAGACGACGCCGTCCTCGAACCCGTGGAAGACGATGTCGCCGCCGTCCTGGGCCACCGCCGGACGGACCCGGGTGTCGAGCAGTTCCTTGATCTGGACCACGATCTCGTCGTCGTCGCCGGCCTCGGCCGGCGCTGCGCCCTCCGCCGGCAGCAGCACCGGCCGACCGGAGGTGAAGTGCTCCATGATGGTGCCGAGGATCGCCGGCTTCAGGACATACCAGTCCTTCGCGGCGGTCTTCGTCACCGTGACGAAGTCGCTGCCGAGGAAGACGCCGGCCACGCCCTCGACCTCGAACAGGCGCTCGGCCAGCGGCGAGCGGGCGGCCGCGCTGCGGTCGGCGAAGTCCGCGGTGCCGGAGGACATGACCTCCCGGCCCGGCAGGAACTTGAGGGTGGCCGGGTTCGGCGTGGTTTCGGTCTGGATGAACATGATGGCTTCTCCCGGAGGCGCCGGAAATTCTTGACCCGACCCCCAATCTGGGCGGTCGCCCGCCCCCGATCAACCATGCTGCCGTCGGGGTCTTGCCCAGCCCCCTGCCCCGGTCAGGCGAGGGCGGCGATCTGCGCGTCGGTGAGCGAGCCCGGCACGATGGTGACCGGGATCTTCAGGCGATGGGAGTACTTGCCGGCAAGGTAGCTGATGAGCGGCCCCGGCCCGTCCGGGGAGGTCGAGGCGGCCAGCACCAGGATCGAGATCGAGGGATCCTCGTCGATGAGCTGGAGCAGGGCGTCGCGCCGGCGGCCCTCGCGGATGTAGATGATCGGCAGGGCGCCGGCGAGCGGCTCGACCTCGGCCGCGGCCTTGGAGATCAGGGCCTCCGCCTCGGCCCGCTTCTCCTCGCGCATCAGTTCCTTGACGCCCATCCACTGGCCGTCGTCGTCGGTGTCGACGACGTAGAGGAGCGCGACCCGCCCACCGGTGCGGCGGGCGCGCCGGCAGGCGTAGCGCAGGGCCACGACCGACTCCTCGCTTTCGTCGACGACCACCAGAAAGATGCGCGGCATGGCAGCGGCGGCTTCGCTCATCGCGTCAGTTGCGGCGGAAGATGATACCGGCCAGCCATCCTGCCACCGCCGCGACCAGCACGGCAATGATGCCGTAGAGCGCAGCATAGCGGTGCGCGATGTCCGCCATGTCGGCGCCGACCCCGATCTTGCTGACGACGAGCGGCGTCGCCTGGGCGGCGACCACCTCGCCGTCGCGGACGAGGAACACGTCGACCGTGTAGGTGCCGGTCGGGACGTTGGCCGGAAAGCGGATGTTGGCGCGGAACAGGCGCTCGCCGAGGAACCGCACCTGCCCCTGGTCCCGGGAATAGAGCCCCTCGTCGATCTTGCGCCGGATCAGCGCCTCGCGGAACCGGCTGGCGACGTCGGGCGACGGTTCGCGGCGGGCGTCGAAGCGCAGGAAGGTGGTGCCGAACTGCTCGCGCTGGCGCACGGCCGGGCTGGTGAACTCCGTGACCGGGCGCGTCGCCGCGATCGCGAAATAGGCCGGGACCCGCTCGAAGCGCACGCTTTCGACATTGACCCAGAATCCCGCCACCCGGCCCTTGCGCCGGACGGTCGCCTGCCCTTCGGGCCCGCGCACCAGGACGACGATGTCGCCCGGGCCGTCGGTGGCGCCGAACAGCACGACGTCGCTGCCGGTGAAGCCGGTGGTGATCGCGATCAGATGGGTCGAGACGTCGGCGGTGAGCGGGTCGGCCGCGGCCGGCCGCGCCATCGGCACCCAGAGGAGCACCAGGAGGAGGAAGCGCAGGGCGGCGGCGGCCGGGACCATCTGTCCGGCTATTGCCGCTGGGTGACGACGGTGAAGAGGTCGCCCGGGGTCAGGAGGAGGTCGACGAGCAGTTTGCCGGCGACCGCCAGCAGCAGCAGGGCGAGCAGGCCCCGCAGCTGCTCGCCGCGCAGGCGGGCACTCATGACCGATCCGAAATGCGAGCCGACGACGCCGCCGATGAGCAGGATGAAGGCGAGCAGGGCATCGACCGTCTGGTGCTGGATCGCCTGCAGCAGGGTGGCGCTGGCGGCGACGAAGACGATCTGCACCTGGGCGGTGCCGGGAACCACCTGGGTCGGCATGCCGAGCAGGTAGATCATCGCCGGCACCATGACGAAGCCGCCGCCGACGCCCATCACGCCCGACAGGATGCCGATGCCGAAGCTGAGGAGGAGCGGCATCAGCACGCTGATATAGAGGCGCGAGCGCGGGAACCGCACCTTGAAGGGCAGCCCGTGCATCCAGAAATGCTCGTGCAGCCGGCGGCGGCCGGCGGCGGCGTGCCGGCGCCGCATCAGCGTCCGGGTCGCCTCGATCGCCATCAGGATGCCGACCGTACCGAGCAGCACGACATAGCTCAGCGAAATGAAGAGGTCGATCTGCCCGAACCGGCGCAGCAGACCGAACAGCAACACGCCCGCCACCGAGCCGACGAAGCCGCCTGCCACCACCACCCCGGCCATCCGCAGATCGATGGTGCGCCGGCGCCAGTGGGCATAGGCGCTGGTGACGCCGCCGGCGATCACCTGGTTGGCCGTGGAAGCCACGGCGACGGCCGGCGGGACGCCGATGAAGATCAGGAACGGCGTCATCAGGAAACCACCGCCCACCCCGAAGACTCCGCCGAGGAATCCCACCCCCGCACCGAGGCCGATCAGCAGGAAGATGCTGACGGACATTTCGGCGATCGGAAGATAGACGGTCATTGTCCGGTTTTTGGCCCGGCCGGAAAATAGAATCGGGTCCGGTCTGGGGCCGGACCCGACTCGCAGGCTACGCTCAAGCCCCCGCGGGCGGAAGGGTCTAAGGCTAGGTCTGCCCTGCCGGGGCTAGCGGGCGTGTTGCGGGCGCAACATCCCGACGATGTCGTAGACCTCCGCCAGGTGTGGCGCCGCGATGGCGTCGGCCCGTTCGGCCCCGCGCGCCAGGATCGCGTCCATGTGGTCCGGCGCCGCCACCAGCCGCTTCATCTCCGCCCCGATCGGCCCCAGCACCGAGACCGCGAGATCGGCCAGCCGCTCCTTGAAGGCCGAGAATTGCGCACCCGCGAACTCGGCCATCGTCGCCTCGCGGCCGATCCCGGCGAGCGCCGCATAGATGTCGATCAGGTTTTCCGCCTCCGGCCGTCCGGCCAGCCCCTCTATGCTGTCCGGCAGCGGCAGCGGATCGGTCTTGGCGCGGCGGATCTTGAGCGCGACGGTGTCGGCGTCGTCGGTCATGTTGATGCGCGAATAGTCCGACGGATCGGACTTGCTCATCTTCTTGGTGCCGTCGCGCAGGCTCATCACCCGCGTCGCGGTGCCGAAGATCTGCGGCTCGGGCAGCGGGAAATACTCGATCCCATAGTTGCGGTTGAAGGCGCCGGCGATGTCCCGGGCCAGTTCGAGATGCTGCTTCTGGTCCTCGCCGACCGGGACGTGCGTCGCCTTGTAGAGCAGGATGTCGGCCGCCATCAGCACCGGATAGGAATAGAGGCCGAGCCCCGCCATGTCGCGCTGCTTGCCCGCCTTCTCCTTGAACTGGGTCATGCGGTTGAGCCAGCCGAGCGGCGTCATGCAGCCGAGCACCCAGGCGAGCTGGGAATGGCCCGCGACCGTGCTCTGGTTGAAGATCGTGCAGCGCTCCGGATCGACGCCGGCGGCGATGTAGGCGGCCGCCACCTCCCGGGTGCTCGAGCGCAGCGCGGCCGGATCCTGGGGCAGGGTGATCGCGTGCAGGTCGACGATGCAGAAGATGCAGTCGAAATCGTTCTGCAGCACGACCCAGTTGCGGATGGCACCGAGATAGTTGCCGAGGTGCAGGTTGCCGGTCGGCTGGATGCCGGAGAAGATTCGGTTCATTGCGGCTGATCCCGGGGGAAGGCCGGCGGTTATCGCCCCTGCCCGCAGCCGGGGTCAAGCGCGGCGCCGCCGCAGAAGCTGTCGCAGTTCCGAGGGTCGCGCCGCGCCGGTGGCGAGCGCGGCGATGCCATAGGCCGCCAGGCCGGCCGCCACCAGGAGCGCCAGTCCGCCGAACCGGGCGGCCGAGCCGAGCCCCACCAGCCAGGGTTCCAGCAGCCGATCGGCGACCCACAGCGCGGCGGCCATCGCGATCGCCGCCGCCAGGATCCGCGGCAGGCGCGCCAGCAGGGCGCGGTCGGGCCGGAACTGCCCGCGCCGGCCCAGGACCGCCAGCATCACCGCCAGCGAGAGCCAGCCGGCCGCCGTCGTCGCCAGCGCCACGCCGACATGGCCGAGCGGGCCCATCAGCAGCAGGGTGAGACCGGCATTGACGACGAAGGAGAGGGCGGCGATGCGCACCGGCGTCGCCGTGTCCTCGCGGGCGAAGAAGCCGACCACGGCGACGCGGCCGAGCACGAAGGCCGGCAGGCCCGCGGCATAGGCGACGAGTGCGGCCGCCGTCGCCGTCGTGTCGCCCGCATCGAACCGGCCGCGCTCGTAGAGGGTGCGCACGATCGGCTCCGCCAGCACGGCCAGCGCCAGCGCCGCCGGCAGGGTGACGACCAGCGCCAGGGCCATCCCCTGTCCGTGCGTGCCGTGCGCCGTCTCCGGGGTGGCGGAGCGCAGCTCGCGGGCGAGCTGCGGCAGGATCACCGTCGCCACGGCGATGCCGACGATGCCGAGCGGAAGCTGGTTCAGGCGGTCGGCATAGTAGAGATGGGCGATCGATCCGGCGGGCAGGAGCGACGCCAGCATCGTCGAGACCAGCAGGTTGATCTGGGTGATGCCGGCGCCGACGACGCCGGGCGCCATCAGCCGCAGCAGCCGCACCGTCTCGGGCGTCAGCCGCGGGCGCGGCAGCCCGAGCGGGATGCCGGCCCGCGCCGCCGCCAGGGCGAGCCAGAGGAACTGGAGGATGCCGGCGACCGCGACGCCCCAGGCGAGCGCGTGTCCGGGCGTCGGAAACTGGTCCGCGAACAGGAGCAGCGCCGCGATCAGGGACAGGTTGAGGAGGATCGGCGCCGACGCCTGGGCCGCGAACCGGTCGAGGGCGTTGAGCACCCCGCCATAGAGGGCGACCAGCGATATGAAGGCGAGGTAGGGAAAGGTGATCCGCGTCAGTTCGACGGCGAGGGCGAAGCGTCCGGGCTCGTCGGCGAAGCCGGGCGCGATCGCCCGGACCACCCACGGCATGGCGAGCTCGGCCGCGACGACGAGGAGCAGGATCGCCCCGAGCAGGAAGGACAGCGCGTCCTCGGCGAAGATTCGCGCCGCCTCCCGGCCGTCTCGGGCCGCCCGCCCGGCGAAGAGCGGCACGAAGGCGGCGCTGAACGCGCCTTCGGCGAAGAGGGAGCGGAAGAGGTTCGGCAGCCGCAGGGCGACGACGAAGGCGTCCGCCACCGGCCCGGCGCCGAGGAAGGCGGCGGTCAGCACCTCGCGGGCGAAGCCGAGCACCCGGCTGACGGCGGTCAGCCCGCCGACCGTCGCCACCCGGTGCAGCAGCGCCATCGATCGCGCCTCCCTCCGGGAGGCCTATTCCCGGGCCGACGGCAGCATCCGGCCGAGGTCGCGGCCACCCACGAGATGGAGGTGGAAGTGCGGGACCTCCTGGCGCCCGTCGGCCCCGTGGTTGGCGAGGATGCGATGGCCGCTGGCGTCGATGCCGCGCTCGCGGGCGATGCGCCCGACGGCGCGGACGAAGGCGACGATCTCGGCCTCGCTCGCCGTCTCGGAGAAATCCTGGGCGGAGACGTAGCGCCCCTTGGGGATGACGAGGACATGGGTCGGCGCCAGCGGCCGGATGTCCTCGAACGCCAGGACGTGGTCGTCCTCGAACACCTTCCGGCACGGGATCTCGCCGCGCAGGATGCGGGCGAAGATGTTGGAATCGTCGTAGCTCATCGCCGTTGGTCCCCGTCGCCGTTGGTCCCGGTCCCCCGGCCGCCCCCTCACTCGGGCGGTCGGGAGGCCTTCTCCGCAATGCCGGACCGGCCCTCGCGGGCTGCCAGGACGGCCCACACGTCGTCCGGCCGGACGCCGCAGGCGGCCCACAGCACGAGCAGATGATAGAGCAGGTCCGCGCTCTCCGCGGCGAGGCGGTCGGGCCGCGCCTGCATCGCCTCCAGGACCGTCTCGACCGCTTCCTCGCCGACCTTCTTGGCGACGGCCGCCGGCCCCTTGGCGAGGAGCCGTGCCGTGTAGGAGCTGTCCGGATCGGCGCCGCGCCGCGCCTCGACGGTCGCGAACAGGCGCTCCAGCACCCGCGCATCCACCGTCATGGCCGCATCGGGATGCCGGCCTCGGCCATCCGCGCCTTCGCCTCGGCGATGGTGTAGGTCCCGAAATGGAAGATCGACGCGGCCAGCACCGCCGAGGCGTGGCCGTCGCGGATACCGGCGACGAGATGGTCGAGATTGCCGACCCCGCCCGACGCGATCACCGGCACGCGGACCGCGTCCGATACCGCACGCGTGAGGCCGATGTCGAAGCCCTGCCCGGTGCCGTCGCGATCCATCGAGGTCAGCAGCAGTTCGCCGGCGCCCAGTTCCACCATTCGGCGCGCCCATTCCACGGCATCGAGCCCGGTCGGGCGGCGGCCACCATGGGTGAAGACCTCCCATCGGCCGGGCGCCACGGCCTTGGCGTCGATGGCGACGACGATGCACTGGACCCCGAACTTCTCCGCCCCCTCGGCCACGAACTCCGGTCGCTGGACGGCGGCGGTGTTGATCGAGACCTTGTCGGCGCCGGCCAGCAGCAGCTCGCGGATGTCGGTCAGCGTGCGGACGCCGCCGCCGACGGTGAGCGGCATGAAGCACTCGTCGGCGGTGCGCGAGACGACGTCGAAGATCGTCCGGCGATCCTCGTGGCTCGCGGTGATGTCGAGGAAGCAGAGCTCGTCCGCGCCGGCCCGATCATAGACGCGGGCCTGTTCGACGGGGTCGCCGGCGTCGACGAGATCGACGAACTGGACGCCCTTGACGACGCGGCCGTCCTTGACGTCGAGGCAGGGGATGATGCGGGCCTTCAGCATGGCGCGGCTCGTCCGATGTGGCTCAGGCCGCGAGCGCGGCCAGCGCATCGGCCGCGGTGAGGCGGCCGTCATAGAGCGCCCGGCCGACGACGACCCCGGCGATCACTCCGGTCGCGCGCACCGCATGGATGTCGGCCACGCCGGCGACGCCGCCCGAGGCGATGACCGGGATCGAGACGGCGCGGGCGAGATCGGCCGTCGCCGCGACGTTGACGCCGGAGAGCGTGCCGTCGCGGTCGATGTCCGTGTAGACCAGCGCGGCGACGCCGGCGTCCTCGACGCGGCGGGCGAGATCGAGCGCCGTCGTCTCGGCCGTCTCGACCCAGCCTTCGACGGCGACGCGGCCGCCGCGGGCATCGATGCCGACGGCGATCCGGCCCGGGAAGCGGCGGCCGGCCGCCCGCACGAGGTCGGGATCGCGCAGCGCCACCGTGCCGAGGATGACGCGTCGGACCCCGGCCGCGAGCCAGCGTTCGATCGCCGCCATGTCGCGGATGCCACCGCCGAGCTGGACCGGCAGGTCGACGGCCGCCAGGATCGCGGCCACCGCGGCGCCGTTGACCGCCCGGCCATGCAGCGCGCCGTCCAGGTCGACCAGGTGCAGCCAGGAGAAGCCGGCCGCGGCGAAGCTCGCGGCCTGCGCGGCGGGATCGTCGTTGTAGACCGTCGCCTGGTCCATCGCGCCGCGCAGCAGGCGGACGCAACGGCCGTCCTTGAGGTCGATCGCGGGATAGAGGATCACCGGTCGAGCCTCTTGTAGTAGTAGCGGCCGGCCACCGGCGTGCCGTCGACGATGGCATAGAGCGGGTGTGTGCCCCAATGCACGAACCCGAGCGATTCGTAGTGTGCGATGGCGGCGGTCTGGGTCTCGCGGACATCGAGGTTCACGAGACGGAACCCCTCGGCGCGGGCCGCGTCGCAGACCGTGACCACGAGCTGGCGGGCGAGGCCATGCCCGCGCGCCCAGGGCGCGACGAAATGCGTCGTCATGGTCGCCGCGTGCGCCTGCACCTCGTTGTGGCGCGACGGCCGGAGCATCTGCGCCGAAGCGGCGATGACGCCGTCGAGCCGGCCGACGAAGAGCCGCCGCTCGGGAACGAGGAGAACCCCCTTCCAGTAGGTCTCCATGACCTGGCGCGGCGGCGGATTGAGCCAGCCGAAGCCGCCGCCGGCGCGGATCGCCGCCTCGGCGGCGTCGCAGAGGTCGGCGAGGTCGCCGCGCGCGAAGCGGGTCATCTCCTCGACGGAGGTGCTGGCGGCGAGCCCGGTCGCGGTCACGGCCGCCATGCCAGGAAGTCGGCGAGAAGGCGCAGGCCGGCGGCCTGGCTCTTCTCCGGATGGAACTGGGTGCCGATCAGGTTGTCGTGGCCGACGATCGCCGCGATCGGGCCGCCATAGTCGGTCGTGGCCAGCAGGTCGGACGGCCGATCCGGCCGGATGGCGTAGCTGTGGACGAAATAGACGTGCTCGCCCCGGTCCAGGCGGCGCAGCACCGGATGCGGCGCCACCGGACCCAGTTCGTTCCACCCCATGTGCGGGATCTTGAGCGACGGGTCGGAGGGCTCGATCACCCGCACTTCGCCGGCGATCCAGCCCAGGCCGGGGTGGACCCCGTATTCGATTCCGCGATCCGCCATCAGCTGCATGCCGACGCAGATGCCGAGGAACGGCCGCCCGCCGTGATGCACGGCCTCCTCCAGCGCCTCGATCATGCCCGGCACGGCGCCGAGGCCGCGGCGGCAGTCGCCGAAGGCTCCGACCCCCGGCAGGACGACATGGTCGGCCCGCCGCACCGCGTCCGGATCGGCCGTCACCGCGACCGGCCGCGAATCCCCCGAATCCCGCGCCGCCCGCGCCAGGGCCTTGGCGGCCGAGCGCAGGTTGCCGGAGCCGTAGTCGACGACCGCGATCGTCATGCGAAGGCCGAATCCCAGCCGCCGCGGCGGTCGGCCCAGCGCCGCAGCGCGCTGTCGGCGTCGCGCCCGGTGGCCATTCCCTCCTCGAGATAGCCGCGCCAGTAGAGCGCGCGCCGCAGCAGGTCGTGCGCCTCGGCGGCGAACAGGAAGCGGAAGGCGAACGCGATCATCGCCAGCTCGACCGGATCGAACCAGTGGCGCGCGAAGGCGGCGGCGAAGGCCAGGTCGACGGCGAGCACGACGGCGCTCCACAGCCACATGCGCCGGGCGAGGGTCCACAGCAGCGGCACCGGCAGCGCGGACCAGGCGAAGCCTTCGCGCACGGCGACCACGTCGTCGGCGCGGACATGGATGGAATAGACCCGCATCGGACTAGAGGACGCCCTTGGTCGACGGGACCGAGCCCGCCTGCCGGGGATCGAGCGCGAGCGCGGCGCGCAGCGCCCGGGCCAGACCCTTGAAGCAGCTTTCCACGATGTGGTGGTTGTTCTCGCCGTAGAGATTCTCGACATGGAGGGTGAGGCCGGCGTTCTGCGCGAAGGCCTGGAACCATTCCTTGAAGAGCTCGGTGTCCATGTCCCCCAACTTGGGGCGGGTGAAGACCACCTTCCAGACGAGATAGGGCCGGTTGGACGCGTCGAGCGCGACCCGGGTCAGCGTCTCGTCCATGGGGATGAGCGCGTCGCCCCAGCGCGAGATGCCGCGGCGGTCGCCCATCGCCTGGGCGAAGGCCTGCCCCAGGGCGATGCCGGTGTCCTCGGTCGTGTGGTGGAAGTCGATGTGGAGGTCGCCTTCGGCCCGGACGCGGATGTCGAACAGGCCGTGTCGCGCGAGCTGGTCCAGCATGTGGTCGAGGAAGCCGATGCCGGTCGCGACATCGGCGGCGCCGGTGCCGTCGAGATCGACGGTGACGGCGATCCGCGTTTCCTTGGTGTTCCGCTCCACGGTGGCGCGGCGCATGGGGCGTCCTCGGTTGGTGGCTCTGGTGCGGGTGGTCGGGGATTTCGCGGTTCTATAGCCCGAAGCGCCGACCGGCGCCACCCGCCCGCGGCCGTTCGTGCCCTTGATCGCGGCGACGGCGCGCCCCATCCTCTTGCGCGAACCTTCCGCGGCCACGCGGCCCGGCTCCGTCCGGGCCCGGTGCGCACAACCCCACGAGACGAATGACCGACCGCGACGTCCCCGCCTGGCACGGCACAACCATTCTCTGCGTCCGCAAGGACGGTCGCGTCGCCATGGCCGGCGACGGCCAGGTCTCGATGGGCCAGACGGTGATGAAGTCGAACGCCCGCAAGGTCCGCCGCATCGGCGGCGGCGACATCGTCGCCGGCTTCGCCGGCGCCACCGCCGACGCCTTCACGCTCTTCGAGCGCCTGGAGGCGAAGCTGGAGTCGCACCCCTCGCAGCTCGCCCGGGCCTGCGTCGAGCTGGCGAAGGACTGGCGGACCGACCGCTACCTGCGCCGGCTGGAGGCGATGATGGCGGTCGCCGACCGCAACGTCTCGCTGCTGCTGTCGGGCAACGGCGACGTGCTGGAGCCCGAGGACGGCATCATCGCCATCGGTTCGGGCGGTTCGTTCGCGCTCGCCGCGGCCCGCGCGCTCGCCGACCGCGCCGACATGGACGCCGAGGCGATCGCCCGCCGCTCGCTCGCCATCGCCGCCGAAATCTGCGTCTACACCAACGACAAGATCATCGTCGAAACCCTATGACCGCCTTCTCCCCCCGCGAGATCGTCTCCGAGCTCGACCGCCACATCGTCGGCCAGAACGACGCCAAGCGCGCCGTCGCCATCGCGCTGCGCAACCGCTGGCGGCGCCAGCAGCTCCCCGAGGAGCTGCGCGAGGAGGTGCTGCCGAAGAACATCCTGATGATCGGACCGACCGGCGTCGGCAAGACCGAGATCGCCCGCCGGCTGGCGCGGCTCGCCCAGGCCCCCTTCCTCAAGGTCGAGGCGACCAAGTTCACCGAGGTCGGCTATGTCGGCCGCGACGTCGAGCAGATCGTCCGCGACCTCGTCGAGATCGCCATCCAGATGACCAAGGAACGCCTCCGGCGCGAGGTCGAGTCGAAGGCGGAACTGCGGGCCGAGGAGCGGGTGCTGGATGCGCTGGTCGGCGACAACGCCAGCGCCGAGACGCGGCAGAAGTTCCGCAAGATGCTGCGCGAAGGCCAGATCGACGATCGCGAGATCGAGCTGCAGGTCACGGATTCGGGCCCGTTCGGCCAGCTTCCGACCTTCGAGGTCCCGGGCATGCCCGGGGCCAGCGTCGGCATGCTCAACCTCGGCGACATCTTCGGCAAGGCGATGGGCGGACGCACCAAGCCGCGCCGCATGACCGTGGCGCAGTCCCACGAGGTGCTGATGAAGGAGGAGGTCGAGAAGCTGCTCGACCAGGAACGCGTCGTGAAGGAGGCGATCCGGGCGGTCGAGGAGAACGGCATCGTCTTCCTCGACGAGATCGACAAGATCTGCGCCCGCTCCGGCGAGCGCGTCGGCGGCGACGTCAGCCGCGAGGGCGTGCAGCGCGACCTGCTGCCGCTGATCGAGGGCACCACCGTCTCGACCAAGCACGGGCCGGTGAAGACCGACCATGTGCTGTTCATCGCGTCGGGCGCCTTCCACATCGCCAAGCCGTCCGACCTCCTGCCGGAGCTGCAGGGTCGCCTGCCCATCCGGGTCAACCTGAAGGCGCTGGCGCGCGACGACTTCCGGCGCATCCTGACCGAGCCCGATGCCTGCCTCATCACCCAGTACAAGGCGCTGCTGAAGACCGAGGAGGTCACGCTCGAGTTCACCGAGGACGGCATCGACGCGCTCGCCGACCTCGCCGTCGAGATCAACGCCACGGTCGAGAACATCGGCGCGCGACGCCTGCACACGGTGATGGAGCGGTTGCTGGAGGAGGTCAGCTTCACCGCCGCCGATCACCCGGGGTCGAGCGTCACGGTCGACGCGGCCTATGTCCGCCAGCAGGTCGGCGAACTGGCCAAGAACGCCGATCTCTCGAAGTTCATCCTCTAGCGGCGACGGTCGGTCCGTCGATGCTGCTGCCGGCTGCCCTGCTGGTCATCGCCGGCAGCCTGCTGCTGGCCTGGCTCGCCGGCCGACGCCTGCCGCGGCCGTGGAACCGCATCGGTGCCGGCATCGCGCTGCTGCCGCCGGTCGCGATCGTCGCCGCCTTCGCGGCCGGGCTCGTGTCGGGCTGGCTCGGCTGCACGGAACGGACGCTGTGGCGCAGCCCGACCGGGGACGGGCGCTTCGTCCTCCAGGCCGACGCGATCGCCTGCGAAGGTGCCGCCACGAGCTACAACCTCCTCGTCGAGGAGGTGAAGGCGGACGGCAGCGGCGGCAGGGTGCGGGCGATCTGGCGCAGCCGCGGCAGCCCGGTCCCGGTGGCGGTCGACTACGAACCGCCGGCGTCCTTCACCGTCCGCGCCCACGACGGCTCGGCGACCGAGACCCCGGTCCCGCCCGCCCGCGTGACGCTCGAGGGAAGCGGCCTCACCCCCACGCCCATGTGGTCCTTCGACCGCGGCAAGCCGATCTGACTCATACCCTGTCCGGCGGATCGACACTCTTTCCTGGAGCGCGCTGGGTCCCGCGGACGGCGGTCCAGCGGCTCCGGCGTCCCTCGACGGCGCGCGGCGCGGCGCGCTCGGGACGGAGAAACGACCGGACTTGGGATCAGGTCGGTTCCGGCGCCGGCGCGGCCAGCGGCGCGCTGCGCCGCCGCCGCGGGGGCCGGGGGCGCGCATCCTCGGCGGAATCCAGCAGGCGGTGCATCGCCTCGACGGTCGCCGGGGAGAGGTGCCGCATGCTGCGCGCGAGGCGGTTGGCGAGTTCGGTCGCGCGCGGGGCGAGGCCCGCCGTGTCGACGACGACGCGGGGATGCGACAGGCGCGCGGCGCGCTCCAGCGCCTCGGCATCGTCCCAGATGATCCCGAAATACTCGCAGATCTGTACGAGCAGCGCGCGGCTCGGGCGGCCCTTCCGCCCGTGCTCGAGCGCGGACAGGTAGGCCGCCGAGATCTCGAGATCGGCCGCCATCGCCTTGAGGGTGATGCCGCGCTCCGCCCGCAGCCGTCGCACCGCCTCGCCGAACGGGGTCATGGCTCGGGATCGCCGGCCATCGAGGCGCGCCGCCGGTGGAGGTGCTCCCGGATCACCCGCACGAAGTCGAGCCGCCGGTCGTCCTCGCGCAGGCGCCCGACATTGGCGCCGTGATGGCGCCGGCGCAGCACGACGTCCGGAAGGACGCGGTAGCGCTCGCCCCGGTGCTCGGCCGCCAGCAGCCAGTGGACGAACTCGGCGACCCGTATTCCGGGATCGAAGAGCCCGACCCGATCGAAGACGGCGCGGCGGGCCAGCATCGCGCCGGTGACGAGCGCGGGCATCGGTCGCTCGGGCACGTGCAGCCGGGCGGCCGTCTCCTCCGGAACGTCGGGGCTGAGAAACTGCTCGGCATGGCCGAATGCCATCGCCAGCGTCGAATCCCCCGTCAGCGCGGCGAGGAGAAGGCGGCAATGGTCGGGCGTCCACAGGTCGTCCGCATCCAGGAACGCGACGAATTCCGTATCGACCCGCGCGATGCCGCAATTGCGCGCGGCGCCGATGCCCGACGGTGGAATCGACACCAGTTCGGGACGCAGCGGGTGGCTGGCGGCGATCTGCGGGCCGTCGTCGACCGACCCGTCGTCGACGACGATCACGCGCGCCACCGCCGGGTCCTGCGCCGCGATGCTATCGAGCGCGGCCGTGACGTAGCGCGCGCCGTCGCGCATCGGGATGACGACCGAGATGCCGCCCGTCATGCTGCCCGTCATGCCGCCCTGCCGGCATCGGCCACGGGCGGCTCGACCAGGAAATCCTCGAAGGCCGGCAGGGCCGGAGGCGGGTTCGCGCGGCGCCTGCGTCGCAGCAGCGAGCGCGCGATCGCCGCGGCGAACCCCTGCCGGGTGGCGGCGCGGTGGCGGGTCATGTTGGCGTCGTGCAGGTGATAGAAGAGCATGACGCGGCGCATCGTCTCGACCGCCGGTTCGCTCTCGAACCAGCGGAAATACCAGTCGATGTCCTCGGCGTAGCGGAGATCGACGGCGAAGCCGCCGATCCGATCGAAGAGTTCGCGCCGGAACAGCCCCGCGCCGACCTGGGGGAAGAAGGCCGGATACATCGGCATGCCGATCGCCGTCCAGGCCGCCTCGGCCTCCGGCGAGTCGGTGACGATCTGCACCTGGCCGACGAGACCGTCGAGGCCCGGGCGCGCCTCCAGATAGTCGAGCGTCCAGGCCAGCCGGCCGGCCGGCCACTCATCGTCGACATCGAGGAAGGCGACGATCGGCGCGCGCGCCATCCCGAGGCCGACATTGCGCGCCGCGGCGGGACCGCCATTGGCCGTCCGGGTCCAGCGGATGCGACCGTCGTGGGCGAGGCGGTCGCAGATCTCGGGCGTCGCATCGGTCGAGCCGTCGTCGACCACGAGAATGCCGAGCCGCGCCACCCCCTGTGCCTCGATCCGTTCCACGGCCGCCGTCAGGTGCCGGGCGCCGTCGAAGACGGGGACGACGACCTCGACCCGGGGCGTCATCGTCCGATCTCCTCCAGCAGCCGGTCGACGGCGGCCGGCAGCTGCGGCAGGTCGGTCCCCGCCGCCAGCTCGAAGCAGGGCACCGCCGCGCACAGGCGGGTCAGCTTGGCGAGGGTGCCGCCGCCATGGCCCGGCAGGTGCGCCAGGGTGGTCGGCGCCAGCGCCCGGATGCCGACCGCGGACGGCACCCGCCGGATCGTCGTGTCGCGCCGGCCGGTCACGCGCGGCACCAGGATGGCGCGGATCGGCATCTCCGCCACCAGGGCGTCCGGGAAACCCGCTTCGCCGAAGACCAGCGCCTTCTCGCCCGGCGCGCGCTCCGGGTTCCAGACATGGGCCGCCAGCCGCGGAAAGCGCCGCAGGGCGTCGTCCGTCAGCTTGGCCCCGCCATAGAGGCTGTAGACGGTGGGCCGCGGCCCGGCATCGACCAGGACATAATCGTCGCCGGCATAGGACAGCCCGCCCTCCAGGCAGGCGATCGTCGTCGTGGTCTTGCCCGAGCCGCTCGGTCCGGTCACCAGCACGCCGGCGCCCGGCCGGCCGACCGCGCCGGCATGGACCGGCTGCAGACCGGTGTCGGCCAGCCAGGCGTGCAGGATCGGCCGGAACGGAAAGCTCCGCTCCCAGTAGGGCGGGCTGCGCCGCATATGGTAGAGGGCTATGCCGCGCGCGCGGTCGAGCAGCGACAGCGTGTCGGCACCGAGCTGGTAGAAGGCCGAGAACCGCCCGTCGCCCAGATCGATTCCGCCCCGCTGGCCATAGGCCTCCGCCGGCCATGGCGCCGGCGGCAGCGGGCCGGCATCCTCGCTCCAGGCATGGATCTCGAGCCCGGCCTCGCCGGCGTCGGCAAGGCGGATGTGCGAGAAGGTGGCCGCGAAGACGGCTGCGGCCTCGGCCCCGGCGGCGACGAGCCGGAATGCGTCGCGCCCGAGCCGGTAGCGGCGCGCGATCCGGCCCTGCGTCTGCGTCGCCCGTTCGGCCACCGCGAGCGCGTCGGCGAAGAACCGTTCGAGGGCCGCCCGCGTCCCGGCGGGCGGCAGCCCGACCGCCGTCACAGCCCGGTCGTGGGCGCCTTGACGGGCCAGCCCACCTCGTCGACATCGTGGACGGGGTCGAGCGCCAGAAGCTCCTGGACGTCGGTGAAGCGTTGCAGCGCCAGCGCCTCGGCGATGTCGCCGGGGACAAGGTCGGCGTCGGACGGGCGGCCCGACGGCGGCGGTTCGACGGCGATCAGCGCCTCGTCGTAGAGGCCGGCGACGAACCGCTCCAGCGCCGGTCCGATGGCCTCCGGCGTCAGGCTGGTCTCCTCCGCGAAGCGGCGGCCGAGTGCCGCGACCGTCGTCGACGCGACCAGTGCCTGCCACAGGACCGCCCCCACGCCCTGGAGACTGTAGTAGGTGCCGGAATGCAGGTTGATGATGACGGCCTCGCCGTCCAGGGTCTCGTGGACGATCGGGTTGCCGCGGGCCGTCAGCCTAGTGTCGTCGGAGAGGTACATCGTTTCCCTGGGGTCCGGCATGCCGTCGTTGCAGCGACCCTACACTAGCGCCGCCGCCGGAGCAGCACATAGAGGGCGCCGCCGCCCCCGTCCCGCGGCTGCGCCTCGGCGAACGCCAGGACATGCGGCCGGATGGCCGGCTCGTTGAGCCAGCGCGGGACCATGCGCCGCAGCACCCCGCGCTCCGTGCCGCCCCAGTCGCCGCGCCCGGTGATGACGAGGAGGCAGCGCCGGCCCTGCGCCGCGCCGGAGCGCACGGCCCCGACCAGCGCGACATGCGCCTCCGCCTGGGTCAGGCCATGGAGGTCGAGCCGACCGTCGATCGGCACCCGGCCGCGCTTCAGCCGCTCGGCCGTGCGGGCGTCGACATCGACCGCCGCGCCGGCGTCGAGCCGCCCCCTGCGGCGTGCGTCCGGGCCGGGCGGCGAGGGACGGATGGGGGAAGCGCCCGGCGCCTCGCCTGCGGCCGGCGGAGCCGCGGGGGTTGCCATGGCCGGCGCCGCTCCCGTCGCCGGGCGCGGCGCACCGCGCTTCAGCGGGACGACATCGGCGACCGCACGTCGCCAGAGCTCACGGTCGCGCACCATCGGCCGATGCGTCGCCCGGATTGCCGCGTCGCTCGACCAGGACGATATGGAGACGGCGCGGCCCGTGCGCGCCGAGCTGGATCTTCTGCTCGATGTCGCCGGTGCGCGACGGGCCGGTCACGAAGTTGACGGTGCGCGGCAGCCCGCCGCCCGCCGCCGCCTGGGCCGCGCGGAGCCGGTTCCACGCCTCCTCGTAGGGGCCGACCACCTGGTCGGCATAGAGCACGACGATGTGGGTGTCGGGCAGGAAGTTGAGGGTCGTCGGCCGGCTCGCGTCCGACGCCAGCATCAGCGTGCCCGTCTCGGCGATGCCGGCGAAGGCCGGCGTCACCGAAACCGGGTCGTCGCCCTGGGACCGGCCGCGATGGATCGTCAGGAGGGGGCGGTCGGCCCAGGGGAATGCGTCCAGCGAAGTGTCGGGCGACATCACGATCTCGCCGGGCAGGTTGTAGCGGGCGAGATATTCGGCCACCGCGCCCGGCACGGCCGCCGGATCGCCGACCCGGTCGACCGTGGTGCTGACCGCCTCCGCCATCTGGACGAAGAGATCGACCACGGCCGCGGGTGGGCGGGCGGTCCGGGCCGGGATGAGGTTCGCCGGATGGTCCGCCAGGCGGCGTGCCAGCGGCGCCGCCGCCGCGGCGTCGAGGGCGCCGCGGCCGAGCGCACGGCGGAGCGCGCCCAGCATCTGGCTGCGGGCGTCGCCGCCCGGAGTGGAGGTCGTCATCGCCGGCCCCGCTCGGCCCACTGCGCCTGGAAGGTGCGCCCCTCGGGTGCCGGCATGTCGCGAACGCCGGTCCAGCCGCCGGCGAGCGGCAGGGAGGCGAACCGTCCCTTGCCCCGCCCGAGGCGCCCCAGGATGCCGGCTCCGAGCCGGGCGGCCAGCCCGTAGAGCGCCGGCCGCGCGGCGAGGAAGGCCCAGGCCCCGAGCCCCCAGCGCGCGGCCGCCGGGCCGAGGCCGCGCTCGACCTGCCGTTCGCGCCAGTGGCGCATCATCTTCGGCAGCGGGATCTTCATCGGGCAGACGCTCTCGCAGCGGCCGCAGAAGGTGGAGGCGTTGGGAAGATGCCCCGCCTCGTCGACGCCGATCAGGCCCGGGGTCAGGACCGCACCCATCGGGCCCGGATAGACCCAGCCGTAGGCATGGCCGCCGACGGCGGAATAGACCGGGCAATGGTTCATGCAGGCCGAGCAGCGGATGCAGCGCAGCATGTCCTGGAACTCGGTCCCGAGCATGGCGCTGCGGCCGTTGTCGAGGAGGACGACGTGATACGCCTCGGGCCCGTCGAGGTCGCCCGGCCGGCGCGGTCCGGTCGAGACGGTGGTGTAGGAGGAGAATTCCTGGCCGGTCGCCGAGCGCGCCAGCAGGCGCAGGATCGTCGACACGTCCTCCAGCGTCGGCACCACCTTCTCGAGGCTGGCCAGCACGATGTGGACCTTCGGCAGGGTCTGGGTCAGGTCGCCGTTGCCCTCGTTGGTGACGATGATCGACGAGCCGGTCTCGGCGACGAGGAAGTTGGCGCCGGTGATCCCGACGTCGGCGGCGAGGAACTTCGAGCGCAGGATCGTACGCGCCTCGTCGCAGAGTTCGCGCGCCTCGCCGAGCGACCGGTCCGCCGGCAGGTCGACGTGGCTCCTGCGGAACGTCTCCTCGACATCGTCCTGGTTGAGGTGGACGGCGGGCGCGATGATGTGGCTGGGCGGCTCCTTGCGGAGCTGGATGATGTACTCGCCGAGGTCGGTCTCGACCGGCTCGATCCCCTTCTCCTCGAGAAAATCGTTGAGCGCGATCTCCTCGGCGATCATCGACTTGCCCTTGGTCACGGTCCGCGCCCCGGCCGCGCGGCAGATGCCGAGGATCGTCTCGCGGGCCTCGGCCGCGGTGCGGCACCAATGGACGCGGCCGCCGCTCGCCAGGACCTTCTCCTCGTAGCGCTCCAGGTACCAGTCGAGGTTGGCCAGGGTGTGGTTCTTGATGTCGCGCGCGACGTCGCGCAGGCGCTCGAACTCCGGCAGGGCCGCGGCCGCGACGCGGCGCCGCTCCTGGAACCCGTGCCGGAGGTTCTCCATCGCCCGCTGCAGCCGCGGGTCGTGGAGGGCGCGCTGCGCGTTCTCCTTGAAGGCGTGCGAGGTCGACTGCATGGCGCTCAGCTCCGGTCCGGGGCGCCGATGGGGGGGCGATCGGCCATGTCGGCCAGCACTTCGGCGACATGGCGCACGGCCACCGGCACGCCGAGCCGCGACAGTTTCCCCGCCATGTTGAGCAGGCAGCCCATGTCCCCGGCGAGCAGCGTGCCGGCGCCGGTGCGCCGGACATCCTCCGCCTTGTCGGTGACCATGCGGTCGGAGATCGCGGGATACTTGACGCAGAAGGTGCCGCCGAAGCCGCAGCAGGTTTCCGCTCCCGGAAGCTCGGTGATGGTGAGCCCGCCGACCGAGCGCAGGAGCCGGCGGGGCTGCTCCTTCACCCCCAGCTCACGCAGCCCCGAACAGGAATCGTGATAGGTCACGACGCCCTCGAACCGGGCGTCGACCCGGCCCATGCCGCGGACGTCGACGAGAAACGAGACCAGTTCGTGGCTGCGCTTGGCGAGGTGCTGGGCGGCGAGCGCCATCTCCGGCTCGTCGGCGAAGAGCTCCGGGTAGTGCTCGTGCAGCATGCCGCCGCAGGAGCCGGACGGCGCCACCACATAGTCGACGTCGGCGAAGGCGGCGATGACCTGGCGCGCGACGCGCTTGGCCTTCTCCCGGTCGCCGGAATTGTAGGCCGGCTGGCCGCAGCAGGTCTGCGGCGGCACGACGACGGTGCAGCCGGCCGCCTCCAGCAGCTTCACGGCGGCAAAGCCGACCGTCGGCCGGAAGAGGTCGACGAGGCAGGTGACGAGGAGGCCGACCCGGCAGGGCGCGGCGTTGGGGGGAGTGTCCATCAGGGTGCGGAGAATGGGCGTCGCCGGAACAGGGGTCAACGGGCGCCCGCTGCGTCAGCGGGCCTGCGGCGGCTGGACGTCCCGCGGCAACAGCAGCCAGTAGCCGCCCCGCGACTTCATCAGTCCGGCCCGCTCGGACGCCTCCTTGCCGAAGCCCCAGAAGACGTCGCCGCGCACCGGCCCGCGAATGGCGCCGCCGGTGTCCTGGGCGACCATCAGCCGCCGGACCCGCGCCTGGGTGGACAGCGGATCCTCGGCGTCGAGCCAGACCGGCACCCCGTAGGCGACGAAGCTGGGGTCGACCGCGAGGCTCCGGCCCGGGGTCAGCGGTACGCCCTGCGCACCGAGCGGCCCATCGCCCTTCAGTTCGCGGAAGAAGACGTAGGACGGGTTCTCGTGCATCAGCCGGCGTCCCTCGGCCGGATGGGCGGCGAGCCAGCGGCGGATGCTCGGCATGCTCACCTCTTCGCGCGGGATTTCCCCGCGCTCGGCCAGGAGCCGCCCGATCGGGACATAGGCGTGGCCGTTCTGGCCGTCGTAGCCGACCCGGACCACGGTTCCGTCGGCGAGGCGGACCCGCCCCGATCCCTGAATCTGGAGGAAGAAGGCGTCGACCGGGTCGTCGACCCAGAGCAGTTCCAGGCCGCGCCCGGCAAGCGCGCCGCCCTCGATCTGGGCACGGTCCGCATAGGGGCGGAGGCGTCCGCCCTCGATCCGGCCGGCGATGCGCTGCCCGCGCAGTGCCGGACGGAACTGCCCGAGATCGACCTCGACGAGGTCCGGCGGCCGGCGCAGCAGCGGAACCGCGAAGCGCCCGCCGCGGGAGCGAGCGCCGGCCAGCAGCGGCTCGTAGTAGCCGGTGAAGAGACCCTCGGGCTGCTCGCCGTCGAAGGCCCGCCACGGCCGGAAGCGCGTCTCGAAGAAATGCCGGGCCGCCGCATCGCCCGGCGCAACCTGGGCCGCGGCGGCACAGATCAGCGTCCAGTCGGCGACCCGTCCCGCCAGCCCGTCCGGGCCGACCGGACGACCGGGCTCGCCCGCCACCAGCCGCTGGCACGAGCGGGCGAGCGCGGGCAGGGCGGCGGCGTGGTGATCGCTCGTCCACCCCGGCAGGTCGGAAAAGCGCGCCGGCGCCAGGCGGAGGACCGGGGCCGGGGCCTCGGCCGGCGGCGCCGCCGGCCCGGGAGCGGGCGGGTGTTCCGCGGCGCAGGCGGCGAGCAGCAGCATCGTCGCGGCGGCAGCGATCCGCCGCAGCGGCATCCGGAACATGCGGCTATTGCGGCGTCGCGGTCGCGACGAGCAGCCAGTTCGGGTCCCGCGACCGGGTGTCGCGGGCAAAGGTCCAGAGATCGACCAGTTCCACGGTCTGACCGGGCTCACCGTCGACGACCTTTCCGGAAGCGTCGCGAACGACGTTGATCTGGTCGGAGACGAAGCGGACGGTGACGAAGGCGGTCCGGCCTTCGAGGTGGGCCTCGTGCAGGTCGGCGGCCTTGATCGCCACGATTGTCGTCTCCAGCGTCTGCTTCTGCAGTTCGCGCTCGCGCACCGCGTCCGAGAAGCGCTGGAACACCGCGTCGTTGAGCAACGGCCGCAGCGTCTGGACGTCGCCGGCGGCGAATGCTCCGACGATCATCTCGAACGCCGCACGGGCGCCCTCGGCGAAGCTGTCCGCATCGAAGTTCGGATCGACCGCCCGGATCTGGGCCGCCCCGGCGGCCGGGCTGTTCGGCATGGTCTCGCGCGGCGCCGCGATGTCGCCCTCGCGCTCGGCCTCCGCCACCGGCCCGTCGTCGCGGGCACCGTCGCCTCGCGGCGGCAGCGGCACGACCTTGCCGTCGTCGACCTCGGCGCGGCGGCGGGAGCCGAAGAGGTCCCGCGGCGGCCGCTCGTTGCCGGTACGGCGGCCGAGCACGCTGCGCAGTCGCAGGACCAGGAAGGCCGCGATCATCGCGAAGAGAATGATGTCGAAGAGCTGGAAGCCGCTGTTCATCGAACCCGCCTCGGGGACGCCGGATGCCGTGTGTCCGGGCTCCCGCGCCCAATGGCTTGCACACGGCCCGATCCAGTGTAGATAGGACCATGGCTCAGACTAGGCAAGCATGCGCGCCACGGTTCCGTTCCTTATCCTGTCCATTCCGCTGATCGAGATCGCCTTGTTCCTCGTCGTCGGCGACCTCATCGGGGTCGCGGCGACGCTGGCGGCGACCGTGGCGGCGGCGCTTCTCGGCATTCTCCTCATCCGCGGGCGCGGGGTGGCGGCGCTGCGTCAGCTGCGGCCGGGGGACGGGGTGGCAGCCGTGCCGGTTGCGGCCATGCTGCGCGGCGCGACGATGGTCCTGGCCGGAATGCTGCTCCTGGTTCCGGGCTTCCTCACCGATCTCCTCGGCCTGTCGTTGCTGCTGCCGCCGGTCCGCCGGCGCATCGGCGCGGCCATCGGCCGCCGATTCCGCCCGGTCCCGGCCGGACCCGGCTTCGGCCCGGGACCGATCATCGACGGCGATGCGGTGATCGTGGACGACGGGGCGGCGCCGGAGCGCCGGCCGCCGGCAGGTCCGCCGGCGCAACCGATCCCGCCGGGCCGGACCCTGCGCAGTGGCCCCCTTTGACGAGACGGATGCGACGATGATCCTGGTGCGACACGGCCAGTCGGAGTTCAACGCGGCCTTTTCGGTGACGCGGGTCGATCCCGGCATCCACGATCCGCGGCTGACGGACGAGGGCCGCCGCCAGGCAGCGCTGGCCGCCGAAGCGCTCGCCGCCATGCCGGTGCGTCGGCTGGTCGCCAGCCCCTACACCCGGGCGATCGAGACCGCCGAGATCATCCGCGGCGTCCTCGGGCTGCCGCTGACGGTGGACCCCATCGTCGGCGAGCGCGCGGCCTATGCCTGCGACGTCGGCTCGATGACCAGCCAGCTCAAGGCCCGATGGCCGCATCTCGGCCTCGATCATCTCGACGAGCGCTGGTGGCCGGAGATGGAGGAGCCGGAGCACCGGCTGCTCGACCGCTGCGCGCGCTTCCGCGCCGCGATGGCAGCCCGCGAGGACTGGCGGCACGTCGCGGTGGTTACCCACTGGGGGTTCATCCGCGGCCTGACGGGCAAGCGCGTCGGCAACGGCGCGGTCGTGCCATTCGACCCCAACGCTCCGGCGCCGACCGTGTTCGAATAGTCGTGCGCGGCTTGGCCGGACCGGACGATCCGTGCTAGTGCGCCCCCGCCGCGCATCCCCGAGGGACCATGACCGACCAGAATCCAGCCGCCGCAACGGGCGCCCCCGTCGCCATCAATGCCCAGTACATCCGCGACCTGTCGTTCGAGAATCCGAACGCGCCGCAGATCATGGCGGAGCTGCGCGAGCCGCCGCAGATCGAGGTCAAGGTCGACGTCAAGGTCCGCAGCCTCGCCGAGAGCATCTTCGAGGTCGTGCTGTCGGTCTCGGCCACGGCCACCGTCAACGAGAAGAACGCCTTCGTCGTCGAGCTCGAGTACGGCGCGGTGGTGACGCTGGGCCCCGACCTGCCGCAGGAACATTACGGCGCGGTGCTGCTGATCGAGATTCCGCGCATGCTCTTCCCGTTCGCCCGCCAGATCATCGGCGACGCGACGCGGGAAGGCGGGTTCCCGCCGCTGCTCCTCAATCCGATCGACTTCGCCGACCTCTACCGTCGCCAGCAGGAAGCCCAGCAGCAGCAGGCCGGGCCCGGCAACGGCAGCGCGCACGCCTGAACCGGCGGCGGGCAAGGCACCCCGTCCGTCACGCCAGCCAGAGCGCGCCCTTGATCTTCCTCAGGAAGGCCGCGTGCGCCTCCGCCTCCGCCCCGGTCGGGGCATGGGGACGGGGTGCGCGCGGCACGCGCACCACCGCGACGCGACGCTCGACCACCATCGTCGTCTCGGCCGTCAGCCCCAGGCCCTTCTGGCGACCGCCGGTCAGCTCCAGGTAGACTTCGGCCAGCAGTTCCGCATCGAGCCGGGCGCCGTGCCGGACGCGGGCGCTGGTGTCGATCCCGAAGCGACGGCACAGCGCGTCCAGGCTCGCCGGCGCGCCGGGAAAGCGGCGGCGCGCCATGGTCAGGGTATCGACCGCACGGGTCGGCGGGATCGGCGGGTGGCCGATCCGCGCCAGCTCCGCGTTCACGAAGCGGAGGTCGAATTCGGCGTTGTGGATGACCAGCGGATCGTCGCCGATGAAATCGAGAAAGTCGGCACACATCTCGGCGAAGACCGGCGCGCCGACGAGATCGGCATCCGAGATGCCGTGCACGGCATAGGCATCCGGATCGACCGCGCGCTCCGGATTGATCCGCGACACGTACTCGGCCCCGGTGCGCACGCCGTGGTGCAGTTCCAGGCAGGCGACCTCGATCAGCCGGTGGCCGTCCCGCGGATCGAGGCCCGTCGTTTCGGTATCGAGCACGATCTCACGCATGCGGCCGCCTCCGTCGCATCCGGCCGCCGGCGGCCGAGGTCCGGCGCAGGATAGCCGCCAGCCGCCGCCAGGTGAATCCGCGGCCGAGGCCGGTCGGCACCACCCAGTCGGCGCGTCGCCGCTTCTCGGCATCGGGCGTCTGCTGGGCGAGGATTCCGCGGAATCGCGCCTCCGTCATGCCCGGTCGCCGCAGCACCCGCTGCCGCTGCAGGAAGGACGGCGCCGACACCACCACGACCCGGTCGCAGTACCGTTCGTTGCCCTTCTCGAAAAGCAGCGGGATGTCGAGCACCACCACCGCAGTCCGCCGCCGGCGATGGCGCGTCAGGAAGGTCCGCGACGACCGGCGGACGAGCGGATGCACGATCGCCTCGAGGCGGCGCAGCGCGGCGGCATCGGCGAACACGATCCGGCCGAGCGCGAGACGGTCGACGGCGCCGTCGCGGACGACGCCCGGAAAGGCCGCGCCGATCGGCGCCACCGCCGCCCCGCCGGCGGCGAGCAGCCGGTGCACCGCCGCGTCGGCGTCGTGGATCGGCACTCCCATGCGGCGGAACATCGCGGCCGCCGTCGACTTGCCCATGCCGATCGAGCCGGTGAGGCCGAGGACGATCAAGCCGGCTACCCCAGGACGATCCGCCGCAGGTCGGCGGTCACCTCCGGCGCCCGGCCGAACCAGCGCTCGAAGCCGGGCCGGGCCTGGTGCAGCAGCATGCCGAGGCCGTCGACCGTGCGGTTGCCGCGTGCCGCCGCCGCCGCCAGCAGCGGCGTGACGAGCGGAACATAGACGATGTCCGCGACCACCGCCGAGCGCGGCAGCAGGGTGAGATCGAGATCGAGCGGCGGCTCGCCGGTCATGCCCTGGGTCGTGCCGTTGACCAGCAGGCCGACGCCGTCGAGGGCGGCGCGACGGTCCGCCCAGTCGACGACGGTGATTCCGCCGAGGTCGGCCGCCAGCGCCTCCGCCCGCGCCCGCGTCCGGTTGGCGATGCGGATGTCGCGGACGCCCACGTCCTGCAGTGCCGCCACGATCGCGCGCACCGCGCCGCCGGCGCCGACGATCGCGGCCGGGCCGGCGGCAGCCGACCATTCCGGTGCCGCCTCGCGCAGGCTCTCCAGGAACCCGAAGGCATCGGTGTTCGTGCCCTCGAGCGCGCCATCCGCGGAGACGACGACGGTGTTCACCGCCCCGATCCGCCGGGCCAGGTCGTCGATCCGGTCGAGCGCCGGCAGCACCAGCTCCTTGTGCGGGACCGTCAGGTTGCAGCCGGCGAAGCCGAGCACCGGCAGCGCCCGCACGGCCTCCTGCACCCGCTCTGGCCGGACCGCGAGGGGGACGTAGGCGCCGTCGATCCCGTATTGCTGGAGCCAGTACCCGTGCAGGCGCGGCGACCGCGAATGCGATACCGGCCAGCCCATCACCCCCGCGAGCCGCGCCTTGCCGGTCAGCATCATCGTTCCAGAACCCCGTGTTGACGCAGGAAGTCGAGCAGCGGCAGCAGCGGCAGCCCGAGGATCGAGAAATGGTCGCCCGCGATCGCGGCGAAGAGCTGGGCGCCCGGCCCCTCGAGCCGGTAGGCCCCGACCGAGGACAGAACGGCCGTTCCCTCCAGGGCGAGGTAGTGATCGAGAAACCGATCGCTGAATTCCCGCATCGTCAGCGCCGGCCGGGCCCGCTCATGCCAGAGCCGCTCGCCGTCGCGCACGACGCAGACGCCGGTCGCCAGCACATGGGTCCGCCCCCGCAGCGCCACCAGATGCGCCCGCGCATGGTCCATGTCCGCCGGCTTGTCGAACCACTGGCCGCCGCATTCGAGGATCTGGTCGGCGCCGACGACCAGCGCGCCCGGATACCGCTGCGAGACGCGCCGGGCCTTCGCCAGCGCCAGGGCGTCGGCCGCGCTGGCCGCGTCCGCTCCGGCCCCGCGCAGGCTGCGCTTGATCTCCTCCTCGTCGACGGCGGAGGAGACGATTTCGAACGCCACGCCGGCCGCTTCGAGCAGCATGGCCCGCGTGCGGCTGCTTGAAGCGAGGATCAGTCCGCTGGCCCGCGGCGCGGCGCCGGGTCCCGGCGTCACGGTGCGGGGGTGCCCTGGCGACGCGCCAGAAGCTGCATGATGGCGGCGGCGGTTTCCTCGATCGAGCGGCGGCTGACGTCGATCACCGGCCACCGGTGCTGGCTGCACATGCGGCGGACGAAGGCGATCTCCTGGCGCACGGATTCGAGGTCGACATAGTCGCCGCCCTCGTGGTCCTGGATCATGCGCAGCCGCTGGCGGCGAATCTCGACCAGGCTTTCGGGATCCTTCGTCAGGCCGACGACGAGCGGGCGCGTGACCTGGAACAGTTCCTCCGGCGGCGGCACGCCCGGCACGATCGGAACGTTGGCGACCTTGATGCCGCGATTGGCGAGATAGATCGCGGTCGGCGTCTTGGACGTCCGCGAGACGCCGGTCAGCACGACGTCGGCAGCATCGAGATTCCACAGCCCCTGCCCGTCGTCATGGACGAGCGCGAAGGTCATCGCGTCGATGCGGTTGAAATACTCGGCATCGAGCGCGTGTTGCCGCCCCGGCTGGCCGCGGCTGCGCCGCCCGAGATAGCTGGCGAAGGCGCCGATGATGGGATCGAGGATCGGGATCGTCGGCACCTGAAGCCGGCGGCAGGCGCCCTGGAGCAGCCCGCGCAGCGCCTCGTCGACCAGGGTGAAGAGGACGACCCCGGGATTGGCCTCGATGCCGGCGATCACCCGCTCGACCTGGGCCCGCGTCCGGACCATCGACCAGGTGTGCTCGACCGGTTCGACGTCCTCGAACTGCGACACGCAGGCGCGTGCCAGGCCGTGCACGGTCTCGCCGGTCGCGTCCGACACCAGATGGAGATGGAAGGTCTTGCCCACGGCTGGCGACCCTACCCGGTTTTTGCGGCGCTGTGGACAATCCAGCGTCGTCCTCGGCATCGGCCGCGGCATGCCCGCCTCGCGGGAAGCATTCGCCGCTTCGCGCGGGTCCCATCGATTCCGCCACGCGGCCGGAATGCCGGGGGCGTCCGTCGCCGCCGCGAGGCAATCCCCAGGTTTCACCCTTTGCGGAATCGCCGCGCTTGCGGTTGTTCGAGCGGGTCCGTGCCGGGTTGTCGACTCCTCGCGGGGTCGCCGGTCGCAATCTGTGGACAAGTTCGGGACGGGGTGCGGGCTTCGGTAATCCCCACCATCCACCGCGTCACCACAACATCTACCACTTCAAGAGATTCGCTCTAGAAGGTAGGAGGGAACGGGGGACGGGGATGAAACGCACCGGCAAACCACTGCTCGACACGCTGAACGGCACGGTTCCGGACCGGCCGCCGGTCTGGTTCATGCGCCAGGCAGGTCGCTACCTGCCCGAGTACCGGGCCCTCCGCAGCCAGGCCGGCAGTTTCATGGACCTCTGCCTCGATCCGGTCCGCGCGGCCGAGGTGACGCTGCAACCGATCCGCCGCTATGCCATGGACGGGGCCATTCTCTTCTCGGACATCCTGATCGTCCCCCATGGCCTCGGCATCGCGGTCGCGTTCCGCCAGGGCGAGGGACCGGTACTGACGCCGACCGGCCCCGACGACCCGCTGCCGGAGTTCGCCGCCGGTCGGTTTTCGGCTCGCATCGCGCCGATCCTGGAGACGGTCCGGCGCGTCAAGGCCGCACTTCCGCCGGCGGTCACCCTGATCGGCTTCGCCGGCGCGCCATGGACGGTGGCGACCTACATGGTCGAGGGCGGCTCGAGCCGGGACTTTGCCCGGACCAAGGACTGGGCCTTTCGCGCGCCGGAGCGTTTCGACCGCCTGATCGACCGCCTCGTCGACGCCACCATCCACTATCTCCGCGCCCAGGCCGACGCCGGCGCCGAAGCGCTGCAGATCTTCGATTCCTGGGCCGGTGCCCTCCCGCCCGATGCCTTCGAGCGCTGGTCGACCGCGCCCACCGCCCGGATCGTGACGGCAATCCGCGACAGCCATCCGGACGTGCCGGTGATCGGATTTCCGCGCGGCGCGGGGGCTTCGATCCCCTCCTATGCGAGCGGATCAGGGGTCGATGCGGTCGGTCTCGACACCGCGGTGCCGCTCGAATGGGCGAGGTCCGCGATGCCGGACGTCTGCCTGCAGGGGAATCTCGATCCGCGATGGCTGGTCGCCGGCGGTTCCGGCCTCGACGCGCAGGTGCGCCGGATCCGGAGCGCGATGGCGGGCCACCCGTTCGTCTTCAACCTCGGCCACGGCATCGTCCCGGAGACGCCGCCCGAGCATGTCGCCCGGGCCGTCGCCGTGCTGCGTGGGGAGGCCTGACGCGATGGCACGGCTCGCGGTCGTCCTCTTCAACCTCGGCGGCCCGGATGGGCCGGCCGCGGTGCAGCCGTTCCTCGTCAACCTCTTCAGCGATCCCGCCATCATCCGCGTGCCCGGGCCACTTCGCTGGCTGCTGGCGCGCGTCATCGCCCGGCGCCGCGCGCCGATCGCCCGGGAGAACTACGCGCGGCTCGGCGGCGGCTCGCCGCTGCTGGCCAACACCGAGGCCCAGGCCCGGGCGCTGGAGACGGCGCTGGCCGACCTCGGAGAGGTCCGTGTCTTCGTCGCGATGCGCTACTGGCATCCGTTCGCGGCCGAGACGGCCCGGGCGGTCGCAGCCTTCGCACCCGACCGGGTCGTGCTGCTGCCGCTCTACCCGCAATTCTCGACCACGACGACGGCGTCGTCGTTGGCCGACTGGGCCCGGGCGGCGCGCCGGGCGGCGATACGGGCGCCGACCTCGTCCGTGTGCTGCTATCCGCTCGAACGCGGACTGGTCGCGGCGGAGGCGGAACTCGTCCGCGAGGGTCTGGCGATGGCGCGCGAATCGGGCCCGAGCCGGGTGCTGTTCTCCGCCCACGGGCTGCCGGAGAAGATCGTCGCGGCGGGCGACCCATACCAGTGGCAGGTCGAACGGACCGCCGCCATGGTCGCCGAACGCGCCGGCCTCGGCGCCGGAGAGTGGGTCGTGTGCTACCAGAGCCGGGTCGGTCCGCTGGCCTGGATCGGGCCCTCGACCGAGGACGAGATCCGCCGTGCCGGCGCCGACGGGCTGGGGATCGTGGTCGTGCCGATCGCCTTCGTCTCGGAGCATTCCGAGACCCTGGTCGAACTCGACATCGAGTATCGCGAGCTGGCGGACGAGGCCGGCGTCCGGACCTACGTGCGCGTGCCCACGGTCGGCGTGCGGGCCGCCTTCGTCGCCGGGTTGGCCGATCTCGTCCGGGATGCGGCGGGACGGTCGCCCGGATGGGTCCCGCCCGAGGGGCGGCGTCTCTGTCCCGCCGCTCATGGCGGCTGTCCCATCGCCGTCGAGGTGTCGCCGTGAGCGACCTCCTGATCGCCGTCTATCCCTGGACGAAGGCGCTCCACATCATCGCCGTCATCGCCTGGATGGCCGGCCTGCTCTATCTGCCGCGGCTCTTCGTCTATCACTGTGCCGCAGAGCCGGGATCGGCCCAGTCCGAGACCTTCAAGGTCATGGAGCGCCGGCTGCTGCGGGCGATCATGAACCCGGCGATGATCGCCGCCTATCTGTTCGGCGCCGCCGTGCTGTTCACGCCCGGCATCGTCGACTGGCAGGCCGGGTGGATCTACGCGAAGCTCGCTCTGGTCGCCGTTCTGACCTGGCACCACCACCGGCAGGCGAGCTGGCGGAAGGAGTTCGACCAGGACCGCAACCGGCGGCCGGCGCGATTCTTCCGGATGCAGAACGAGGTGCCGACGCTCCTCATGATCGCCATCGTCGTGCTGGTCGTCGTCCGACCCTTCTGAGGACGCACATTCCATACGCAAGGGCTTGTTTGCGTTTGACTTCTTTCCCATGTCTGGCTAACTAGCCGGCAGCGCCGCTCGTCCGGCGTCTCTTCACCCCACTCCCTGCCATCGAACAAGCGGCCGACAACGGCTGCGGCCCGGCCGGCAACCCAGCCGAAGTCCGGCGCATATGAGGCAGGAAGACGGGTCCCTTTACTTCATCACCGTCCAGGGTTCCCCGGATGAACCTGCAAGAACTCAAGCGCAAGTCACCCGCCGATCTTCTGGCTTATGCCGAAGAACTGCAGATCGAGAACGCGAGCAGCCTGCGTCGCCAGGACATGATGTTCGCGATCCTGAAGCAGTTGGCGGACAACGACGTTGCGATCTACGGCGACGGCGTGCTCGAGGTGCTGCAGGACGGCTTCGGCTTCCTGCGCTCGCCGGAGGCGAACTACCTGCCCGGGCCGGACGACATCTATGTCAGCCCGAGTCAGGTGCGGCGCTTCGGCCTGCGCACCGGCGACACCGTCGAGGGGCAGATCCGCGCGCCGAAGGACGGCGAGCGGTACTTCGCGCTCCTCAAGGTCAACGCCATCAACTTCGAGGAGCCGGAGAAGGTCCGGCACCGCATCAACTTCGACAACCTGACGCCGCTCTATCCCGACGAGCGGCTGAAGCTGGAGATCGAGGATCCGACGCGCAAGGAATACACGACCCGCGTCATCGACCTCATCGCCCCGCTCGGCAAGGGGCAGCGCGGCCTGATCGTCGCGCCGCCCCGGACGGGCAAGACGGTGATGCTGCAGAATGTCGCGCACGCCATCTCGCGCAACCATCCCGAGGTCTACCTCATCGTCCTGCTGATCGACGAGCGGCCGGAGGAAGTGACCGACATGGCCCGCTCGGTGAAGGGCGAGGTCATCAGTTCGACCTTCGACGAGCCGGCGATCCGCCATGTCCAGGTGGCGGAGATGGTGATCGAGAAGGCCAAGCGCCTGGTCGAGCACAAGCGCGACGTCGTCATCCTGCTCGATTCGATCACCCGCCTCGCGCGCGCCTACAACACCATCGTGCCGTCCTCGGGCAAGGTGCTGACGGGCGGCGTCGACGCCAATGCGCTGCAGCGTCCCAAGCGGTTCTTCGGCGCCGCCCGCAACATCGAGGAGGGCGGTTCGCTCACCATCGTCGCCACGGCGCTGATCGACACCGGCAGCCGCATGGACGAGGTCATCTTCGAAGAGTTCAAGGGCACCGGAAATTCGGAGATCATCCTCGACCGCAAGATCTCCGACAAGCGCACCTTCCCTGCGATCGACATCACCAAGTCGGGCACCCGCAAGGAAGAACTGCTCGTCGACAAGAAGGTGCTGCAGAAGATGTGGGTGCTGCGCCGCATCCTGATGCCGATGGGCGTCGTCGACGCCATCGAGTTCCTCGTCGACAAGCTGAAGCACTCCAAGACGAACAACGACTTCTTCGACCAGATGAACACCTGAGCGTGCTGTGGAGCGCGCTCAGCCGAACGCGCTCCACAGCATGCGGGCCGAGACGATGGCGAGGAAGGCGGCGAAGACCCGCCGCATCGCCGCCTGCGGGATGGCGTGGGCGAGACGGGCACCGACCGGCGCCATCAGGGTCTGGGTCGGCGCCAGCAGGGCGAACCCGACCAGGCTGACATAGCCGAGCGACCAGGGCAGTCGGTCCGGCTCCCCCCAGCCGGCGACGACGAAGCCGATCGCGCCCGGAATCCCGACGATGAGGCCGACCGCCGACGAGGTGCCGATGGCACGGCGGATCGGGTAGTTGAAGAGCGTCAGTGTCGGCACTGCGAGGGTGCCGCCGCCGATCCCCATGATGGCGGAGAAGCCGCCGATGCCGAGCGCCATCGGGATGCGGCCGAGCCCGGTCGGGATATGGTCGGCGATCCGCGTCTCGCCGCTGACCAGCGCCATGTGGAGCGCGACCACCAACGCGACGATGCCGAAGACGCCGGTGAGCACGGCGGGCCTGGCGCCGCCGCCGATCAGGATGCCGACCGCGGCCCCGGCCAGGATCCACGGTCCCCACGACTTCAGGAAGGCGTCGTCCACCGCGCCCTTGGCGCGGTGCGAGCGCATCGAGTTCCAGGCCGTCGGGATGAGGGTGGCGAGCGAGGTCGCGACGGCCGTGTGCATGCGGACGGACTCGTCGACCTCGAGCAGGCCAAGGGCGATGTAGAGCATCGGCACGATGACGATGCCGCCGCCGACGCCGAGCAGGCCGGCGAGGAAGCCGGCGACGGCGCCGACGATGCCGGCCGCAAGGGCCAGCGTCAGCAGGAACATGGGATCGGTCATGGAATGCACTGTCAGGAAACGGCGACGGCGGCGATCGCTGGGATCGCCGCCGTCCCGGTTGCAGGGACTATGCCGGCAGGATCACGGCATCAGGAGGGTGGAGCCGGTGGTCTTGCGGCTCTCGAGGTCGCGGTGGGCCTGGGCGGCATCCTTCAGCGCATAGCGCTGGGCGATCTCGATCCTGACCGCGCCCCGCAGCACGACGTCGAAGAGATCCTTCGCGGTCTCCTCGAGGTCCGAACGCTTGGCGGTGTAGGTCATCAGCGTCGGCCGGGTGAGGAAGAGCGAGCCCTTGGCGGCGAGGACCCCGGTGTCGAGCCCGGTGACCGGGCCCGAGGCGTTGCCGAAGGTGACCATGGTGCCGAGCGGCTGCAGGCAGTCGAGCGATCCCATGAAGGTGTCCTTGCCGACGCTGTCATAGACGACGGGAACGCCCTTGCCGCCGGTGATCTCCTTCACCCGCGCGGTGAAGTTCTCGCGGGTGTAGACGATCGGGTGGTCGCAGCCATGGGCCTTGGCCAGCGCCGCCTTCTCGTCCGAGCCGACCGTGCCGATGACCGTGGCGCCCAGGTGCTTGGCCCACTGGCACATGATGAGACCGACCCCGCCGGCGGCGGCATGGACCAGGATCGTCTCGCCGGCGCCGACGCGGTAGGTCCGGCGCAGCAGGTAGCGAGCGGTCATGCCCTTGAGCATGATCGCGGCCGCGGTTTCGTCCGACAGGCCGTCCGGCAGCACGATGCAGCGGTCGGCGGCGGTGAGGCGCTCGGTCGAGTAGGCGCCGAGCGGTCCCGAACCATAGCCGACCCGGTCGCCGACCTTGATGCCGGCGACGTCGGGCCCGACCGCGGTCACGGTGCCCGCGCCCTCGAGGCCGATGCCGGACGGCAGCGGCACCTTGTAGAGGCCGCTGCGGTGATAGGTGTCGATGTAGTTGAGGCCGACCGCGCTGTTGCGCACTCGGATCTGGCCGGGGCCAGGCTCGCCGACCGGGACCTCTTCCCACTTCAGGACTTCGGGCCCGCCCGTCTCGTGGAAGCGGATCGCATGCGCCATGGTGATGTCCTCCGAACGTTCGCCCGGCACTCAGCCGAGATGGGTCTTGAAGAAGTCGCGGGTGCGCCCGTTGGCGAGGTCGGCCGCCGCCCGGTCGTAATGCTGCCCGCCGATGCGCGCGAAGGCGTGGTCGACGTTCGGATAGGAATGGAGAGTGACGTGCGGATGGCCCGCCAGGCCGACCTTGACCTTGGCCTGGGCTTCGGGCGGCACGAACTTGTCCTTCTCTGCAACGTGCATCAGGAGCGGCCTGGAGATCGACTTGGCCTCGCCGAGGAGCGCATCGAGACCGACGCCGTAATAGGAGACGTTGCAGTCGGCATCGGAGCGGGCCGCCATGAGATAGGCGAGCTTGCCGCCGAGGCAATAGCCGACGGTGCCGACCTTGCCGGTGCATTCCGGACGGGCGCGGAGATGGTTCATCGTCGCGATGAGGTCGCCGACGCCCTTGTCGACGTCGAAGCCGCCGAAGAGCTGGAAGGCCTTCTGCCATTCGGCATCGGTCTTGTCGGTGATCTGGACGCCGGGCTCCTGGCGCCAGAAGAGGTCGGGACAGAGCGCGACATAGCCGAGCGCGGCGATCTCGTCCGAAATCTCCCGCATCACCTGGTTGACGCCGAACACTTCCTGGATGACGACGACGCCGGGGCCGCGGTTGCCCTTCGGCAGCGACAGGTAGCCGGTGAAGGAACCGCCACCGATGGCGTCGATGGAGATGTCGGGCATGGGCAATCCTCCGATCCTGCATTGGGTCCCGAAAGGGACCGGAACCCTAACGAAGCGGCTGGCGCATGTCATCGGGCGGAGTCGCTGAGCCGGCGCCCCGCGGCGCCGGGTGGCGGCCGCTCCGGCCCTCCGACCTGGACGCCGTCGAACGGATCGCCGCGATCGTTCATCCCGCCTACCCGGAGCGGCCCGAGGTCCCGGCGGAGCGGCTGGCGCTCTTCGCGGCGGGATGCTTCGCCGCCTGGGACGGGACCGAGATGGTCGGCTACGCGATCGCCCATCCAGGACGCCTCGGAGCGCCGCCGGCGCTCGACAGCCTGCTGGGCGCCCTCCCGGCGCGCCCCGACTGCCTCTATCTCCACGACGTCGCCCTGCTGCCGGCGGCGCGGGGCAAGGGTCTCGGATCGGCCCTGGTCGGTCGCCTGATCGGCCTCGCCGCGGCCCGGGGCCTGATGCACCTGGCGCTGGTGGCCGTCGGCGGCTCGACGCCCTACTGGATGGCCCAGGGATTCGGACCGCCGCCGCACCCGTCCCGCGATCTGCGGCGCAAGCTTGCGAGCTATGGCGGCGATGCGGCCTACCTCGTCCGCGGGATCTAGAGATCGAGGAGCGCGCCCTCGAGGCCGAGCAGGCGCCGCTTGGTCATCCGGCCCTCGCCGCCGCTGAAGCCGCCGAGGCCATGGCTGCCCGTCACCCGGTGGCAGGGGATGAAGATCGGAATGGGGTTGCTGCCGCAGGCCTGGCCGACGGCGCGGGCGACGCCGCCGGCCACCCGTGCGAGGTCGGCATAGGTCCGGGTCTCGCCGTAGGGGATGGCGCACATGCCTTCCCAGACGGCGCGTTCGAACGGCGTGCCGGACGGTCGGAGCGGCAGCTCGAAGTCGCGGCGCGTGCGCGCGAAGTACGCGTCCAGCTGCCGTGCCGCCTCGTCGAGAAGCGGCGACCGGTCGGCGCCGACGCTGCCGCGCCAGCCGCTGGCGACGATGGCGCCGTCCTCCTCGACGATCTGGAAGCGCCCGACCGGGGTCGCGACCGAGCGGATGCGGCGGGCCGGCATCAGCGCCGCTCCAGGTCGGCGCGGAGCTCGTCCGGATCGGCGATCGGCAGCGAGCAGACCGGGCCCGCGCAGACGAAGGCCGCCGCCGCGCCGGCCGGCGCGGCCTTGCGGTGGGCCGGATGATCCGCCGGCAGCGCCGTGCCGGGCTCGACGATCGTCAGAACGCGATCCGGCAGGGACACGTCGAGGACGGCCCGGCGCAGGCGGGCGCGCGCCTCGCCGGCAGCGCCGGTCAGCACGATCTGCAGCGGCCGCTCGAGGAACGCGGCCGCGTTCAGGAGCGATGCGAGCGGAAAGAAGTTGCGCGCGACGGCACCGGAGAAGGCACCGACCACGGCCTCGGCCCGGCCGCGGAAGCGCGCCTCGCCGGTCAGCGCATGGAGACGGGCCAGAACATCGACCATGACGGCATTGCCCGACGGAACGGCATGGTCGTTGGCATGTTTGACCGCGGCGACGAGGTCGCGCGTGTCGGTCGCGGCGAAGAAGTAGCCGGGCTCGGCCGGGTCCCAATGGTGACGGTCGGCATCGGCGACATGCCGGCGGGCGGCGTCGATCCAGGCCGGCTCGCCGGTCGCCTCGTGGAGCGCCAGCGCCGCCCGGGCGAGGTGGGCATGATCGTCGAGCGTCGCCGGATGCCGGGCCCGGCCGTCGCACCAGGAATGGGTCCGCCGCCCGTCGGCCGCGGCCAGCAGGCGCCGGGCGACGAAGTCGTAGGCGCGTCGCGCCGCCTCGATCCAGGAGGGCTCGTCGAAGACGAGGCCGGCATTGGCGAGCGCCGCGATCGCCATGCCGTTCCAGTCGGCCAGCACCTTGTCGTCGCGCCCCGGGCGGACGCGCGCCGCCCGGGCGGCGAGCAGGCGTCGGCGGCAGTCGGCGAGCTGCTCCTCTTCGTCGCTGAGCCAGTCCATGTGGCGCCGGCGGTTGAGGATGGTGTGGCCTTCCCAGTTGCCGTCGGGGGTGACGTCGTAGACGCTCTTGAAGCGGCCGGCGTCGGGGCCGAGGACGCGATCGACCTCGGCTTCGTCCCAGACATAGAACTTGCCCTCGACCCCCTCGCTGTCGGCGTCGAGCGCGGCGGCGAAGGCGGCATCCTCGACCCGCATCTCGCGCAGCATCCAGTCGACGGTCTCGCGCACCCGGGCCGCGTAGAGCGGCCGGCGCGTCTCCTGCCAGACGAGCGTCAGCAGGTCGATCAGCTGGGCGTTGTCGTAGAGCATCTTCTCGAAATGGGGCACCAGCCAGACGGCATCGACGGAGTAGCGCGAATAGCCGCCGCCGAGATGGTCGTAGATGCCGCCCTGGCTCATGTGGTCGAGGGTCAGCAGGACCGCGTTGCGGAACGGCTGCTGGCGCTGGCGCCTCCAGGCCCGCCACAGGAGCTGGATCACGAAGGGCTGGGGAAACTTCGGCGCGTCGCCGATGCCGCCGTGGAAGGGATCGATCTCGCGCGCCAGCCGCCGCGCCACCTGGTCGATCGTCGCCAGGGGGATGCCGGAGCCGGGCTGGGTGCGCGAGAGCTGGGCGAGGCCGTCGCGGAGTGCGGTGACGTTCTTGGCGACCTTCTCGGGATCGCGGGCGAACGTGTCGGCGACGGCGGTCAGCACGTCGCGAAAGGCGGGGCGGCCGTAGCGGGCGGTCGGCGGGAAGTAGGTTCCACCCCAGAAGGGCTCGCCGTCGGGGGTCAGGAACATGGTGAGCGGCCAGCCGCCGCTCTCGCCCGTGAGCGCCAGCGCGTGCTGGTAGATCTGGTCGATGTCCGGCCGCTCCTCGCGATCGACCTTGATGTTGACGAAGTGGCGGTTCATCACCCGGGCCGTCTCGGGATCCTCGAAGGATTCGTGGGCCATGACGTGGCACCAGTGGCAGGCGGCATAGCCGACGGAGAGCAGGATCGGCCGGCGCTCGCGGCGGGCGCGATCGAGGGCGTCCGCGTCCCAGGGCTCCCACGCCACCGGGTTGTCCATGTGCTGGCGCAGGTAGGGGCTGGTCTCTGCGGCGAGGCGGTTCTGGGGCATCGGGGCATTCTCCTCGGCCCGGATCGTCGGCCGGATGGCGGCCGGCGCGTTGCGCCGGAGGGGTATGGTCCCGATAATGTGGGAGAGCGACCCGTGGGGCTCAACCGCATTCCGCCCCCGTTCGTGGCCCGCCTCCCCGAATGCGAACGCGAGACGCCCGATATGACGATCGCCGATCCGCCGCCCTTCTATCGCTGCCACGTCTTCGCCTGCACCAACGAGCGGCCGGAGGGGCATCCCCGCGGCTCCTGCAAGGCGCGCGGCGGCGAGCGCCTGCGCAACTACATGAAGGCGCGGGCGAAGGAACTCGGCCTCGCCGACACCCGGATCAACTCGGCCGGCTGCCTCGACCGTTGCGAGCTCGGGCCGACGATCGTCGTCTATCCCGAGGGCGTCTGGTACACCGCGCACAGCAACGCCGACATCGACGAGATCCTGCAGACGCACCTGATCGAGGGCGGTCGCGTCGAGCGCCTCATGCTGGCTCCCGACCAGACGGAACCGCGCAGCTGACCGGTTACCGGCATGGCGATACGATATTCGCGCTTACGACCGGAAATTTCCGGTCCGGCGTGGCGATGGTGCGTGTTTCAGGACCGCTGGCGGGAGCGATAATAAGCGCACTTACCGGAAGGGCGGTGCCACCGCCCCGGACGGCCGTTCGCCGGCGATTCGGGATCGATCCGGTGATCGACGACGGGCTGCTGCTGTGGTTTCCGGCGCCGACGAGCTTCACCGGCGAGGACGTGGCGGAACTGCACGTCCATGGCGGGCGGGCGGTGTGGAACGCCCTGGCCGCGGCGCTCGCCGCGGCCGGCGCCCGGCCGGCGCTGCCCGGCGAGTTCAGCCGTCGTGCGTTCGCGAACGGGAAGCTCGACCTGACCCAGGCCGAGGCGATCGCCGACCTGGTGGCGGCCGAGACCGAGGCGCAGCGCCGGCAGGCCATGCGGCAGCTCGACGGCGAGCTCGGCCGGCTCTACGAGGGCTGGCGGGAGCGGATCGTCGCGATGATGGCGCGCGCCGAGGCGGCGATCGACTTTCCCGACGAGGATCTGCCGGGCGGGCTGCTGGAGGCGATCCCGGCCGAGGCGGCCAGCCTCGCCGCGGCGATGGCCCGGCATCTCGGAGATGGCGGTCGCGGCGAACGCCTGCGGGACGGCATCCATGTCGTGCTCGCCGGCGCTCCGAACGCCGGCAAGTCCAGCCTGCTGAACGCGCTGGTCGGTCGCGCCGCGGCGATCGTGCATCCGGTCGCCGGCACCACCCGCGACGTCGTCGAGGCGGCGATCGACCTCGATGGCTGGCCGGTCGTGTTCTCCGACACGGCCGGGCTGCGGCCGACGGCCGACGCCGTCGAAGCGGAGGGGGTGCGGCGCGCCCGGGCGCGGGCCGACGCGGCGGACCTGCGGCTGCTCGTCGTCGACCTCGCGGACCGGGCGTCCGATGCGGCGGTCGCCGGTCTCGTCGACCCGCGCGCGATCGTCGTCCTCAACAAGCGCGATCTGTCCGATCGCCCGGTCGATCTCGGGCCGGTGCCGCATGTCCGTGTGTCGGCGCGATCGGGGGAGGGGATGGCCGAACTGGCGGCGGCGATCGCCGGCGGGATCGCGGCAACCTTTCCAGCGGCCGGGCTGTCGCCGACGCGGGCGCGCCACCGCGCGGCGGTCGAGGGCTGCATCCGGCACCTGCGGGCGACCATGACGGTGGCCCTGCCGGAATTGCTGGCGGAGGAACTCCGGCTGGCGGCGCGGACCCTGGGCGAAGCGGTCGGCCGGATCGACGTCGAGGAGGTCCTGGATCGCGTCTTCCGGGAATTCTGCATCGGCAAGTGATGTTTCATGTGAAACAGCGCCGGCCCGGCGGTCGGTCGGCGCTTTTGCTTGGCGAACGGGGCACCGATCCATAGAGTGCGGCGCCATGCCGGAGCCGCAGAACAGTTACGACGTCGTCGTCATCGGCGGCGGCCATGCCGGGTGCGAAGCCGCGGCCGCCGCCGCCCGGATGGGCGCACGCACGCTGTTGATGACCCATCGCCGCGACACCATCGGCGAGATGTCGTGCAATCCGGCGATCGGCGGCCTGGCGAAGGGCCATCTCGTCCGCGAGATCGACGCCCTCGACGGGCTGATGGCGCGCTGCATCGACCGGGCGGGAATCCAGTTCCGCATCCTGAACCGCAGCAAGGGGCCGGCCGTCCGCGGACCGCGCGCCCAGGCCGACCGCAGGCTCTACCGGCAGACGATGCAATCGCTGCTGGCCGAACAGGCCGGGCTCGAGATCGCGGCCGAATCCGCCGAGGACCTCATTCTCGATCGGGCCGGGTGCGCTGCCGGAGTGGTCGCCGCATCCGGCCGGGAGGTCCGGGCGGGGGCGGTGATCCTGACCACGGGCACGTTCCTGCGCGGAATGATCCATGTCGGCGATCGCCGGGTTCCCGCCGGCCGCGTCGGCGAGGCGCCGGCGATCGGGCTTGCCCGGACGTTGGAGCGCGCCGGGTTCCGCCTCGGTCGGCTGAAGACCGGCACGCCGCCGCGCCTCGACGGGCGGACCATCGACTGGGCGGGGCTGGAAGCCCAGCCGGGCGACTCGCCGGCGCCGCCCTTTTCGTTCCTGACCGACCGGATCACCACCCCGCAGGTGCCCTGCCACATCACCTGGACGACCCCGGAGGCCCATGCCGCGATCCGCGGCAACCTGCACCGGGCACCGCTCTATTCCGGGCAGATCGAGGGCGTGGGCCCGCGCTACTGCCCGTCGATCGAGGACAAGGTGGTGCGGTTCGCCGAGCGCGACCGGCACCAGATCTTCCTCGAGCCCGAAGGGCTCGAGGACGACACGATCTATCCCAACGGCATCTCGACCTCGCTGCCGGAGGACGTCCAGGCGGCAATGATCGCGGCGATCCCCGGCCTCGGCCGGGCGCGGATCCTGCGCCCGGGCTATGCCATCGAGTACGACTTCGTCGACCCGCGCGAGCTGCGGGCGACGCTGGAGACCCGGCGGGTGCCGGGGCTCTTCCTGGCGGGCCAGATCAACGGCACGACCGGGTACGAGGAGGCGGCCGCCCAGGGCCTGATGGCCGGCATCAACGCCGCCGCCCTGGCGGGTCAGGCACCCGCGGTCACCCTCGACCGGGCGGACGCCTATATCGGCGTGATGATCGACGACCTCGTCACCCGCGGCGCCAGCGAACCCTACCGCATGTTCACCTCGCGGGCCGAGTACCGGCTGGTGCTGCGGGCCGACAACGCCGACCAGCGACTGACGGCGCTCGGGACGGCGGCCGGCTGCGTCGGGGCGGCACGGGCGGCGGCCTTCGCGCGCAAGATGCGCGATCTCGAGGCAGGGCGGGCGCTGGCGCGGCGACTGTCGGCGACGCCGGCGGCGCTCGGGCGCGCCGGCTTCCAGGTCAACCAGGACGGGGTCGCGCGATCGGTCACGGACTTGCTGCGCTATCCCGACATCGCCATCGCCGACCTCGCCCGCATCTGGCCGGAACTCGGCACCCTCACGGCGGAGGCGGTGGAGCAGATCGAGATCGACGCCCGCTACGCCGGCTATGTCGAGCGCCAGGAGGCCGACATCCGCTCGTTCCGCAAGGACGAGGCCCTGCTGCTGCCGGACGATCTCGACTATGCGGCATTGGGCAGCCTGTCGGCCGAGGTGCGGGAGAAGCTGGGCCGCGTCCGACCCGCCACGCTGGGACAGGCGGCACGGGTCGAAGGGGTGACGCCGGCGGCGCTGGTGGCCTTGCTGAAGCATGTCCGGCGCGGGGAGCGCCGCGTCGCGTGACCGCGGCGCTGACTCCGTCCGGGTTTGCCGCCGCCATCGCTGTTTCACATGAAACACTGGAGCGGCTGCAGGTCTATGTCGACCTCCTGGCCCGCTGGTCGCCCCGCATCAACCTGGTGTCGGCCGCGACGCTGGCCGACCCCTGGCGCCGCCATGTCCTCGACAGCGCCCAGCTTTCGCCCGACCTCAAGGCGGTGACGGGTCCGATCGCCGACCTCGGATCGGGGGCGGGGCTGCCCGGCATGGTCCTCGCCATCCTCGGCCACGCCAATGTCGCGTTGCTCGAATCCGACCAGCGGAAATGCGCGTTCCTGCGCACCGCGGCACGGGAGACCGGCACGTCCGTCCGCATCTGCGAGGGCCGGATCGAAGCCTTGCCGCCGATCGGGGCGGAGGTGGTGACGGCGCGCGCCTGCGCCCCGCTGGCGAAGCTCCTGGAGCTCGCCGACCGGCACCGCCGTCCCGGGGGCTGGGCGATCTTCCTCAAGGGCCGGACCGCCGGCGCCGAGATCGCCGAGGCGCGGCGGTCCTGGTCCTTCGAACTCGGCCAGCGCCCGAGCGCCGCCGATCCCGATGGCTGTATCCTCCGCCTGGAGAAGATCGTCCGTGTCCAGTAGCGCGCCCGCATCCATCCGCCGCGTCGTCGCGGTCGCCAACCAGAAGGGCGGGGTCGGCAAGACCACCACCGTCATCAATCTCGCAACGGCGCTCGCCGCCGCCGGACACCGCGTGCTGGTGATCGACTTCGATCCGCAGGGCAACGCCTCGACGGGGCTCGGCGTCGAGCCGGCCGACCGCCAGCCCAGCATCTACGACGTGCTGACCGGCGAGGAGACCCTGGACGGCGCGACCATGGCGACCCAGGTGCCGAACCTGACGCTGGTGCCCGCCACCCGCGACCTGGTCGGGGCCGAGGTCGAACTGCTGGAGGGCGAGCGGCGCGACCAGCGCCTGCGCGACGCGCTCTTCGACGGTGCGGCCGAGGCCGAGTTCGTCCTCATCGACTGTCCGCCGTCGCTGGGGATGCTGACGGTCAATGCGCTGGTCGCGGCGGACGAGGTCCTGGTGCCGTTGCAGTGCGAGTTCCTGGCGCTCGAAGGGTTGAGCCACCTGCTGCACACCGTCGACCGGATCCGGCGCAGCCGGAACCCGGACCTGCGCATCCGGGGCGTCGTCCTGACGATGTTCGATCGCCGCAACAACCTTTCCGAGGTCGTGGCCGAGGATGTCCGGGCCAACCTCGGCGACACCGTGTTCGAAACGGTGATCCCCCGCAACGTGCGGATTTCCGAAGCCCCGTCGCACGGGCTGCCCGTGATGCTCTACGATTGGCGCTCGGCGGGGGCCCAGGCCTACATCCAGCTCGCCCGCGAACTCCTGGAACGCTACGAGAGGGATGCCGCATGAGCCGCGACGCGATGAAGCGCAAGCCCCTGGGCCGCGGGCTGTCGGCCCTCCTGGGGGAGAGCCCGCCCGTACCGGCGGAGCCGGCGCCGTCGCCCGGCGCCACCCGGGCGGTCCCGATCGAGCACCTGCGGCCGGGCCGGTTCCAGCCGCGCCGCCAGTTCGACGAGGCGGCGATGGCGGCCCTGGTCGAATCGGTGCGGGAGCAGGGGATTCTCCAGCCGATCCTGGTGCGCCGCCACGGCGAGGACGGGTGGGAGATCGTCGCCGGGGAGCGGCGCTGGCGGGCGGCCCAGGCGGCGGGCCTGCACAGCGTCCCGGTGCTGGTGCGCGAGCTCGACGATCGTGCCGCCCTGGAGATCGCGCTGGTCGAGAACGTCCAGCGCCAGGACCTGACGGCGCTGGAAGAGGCCGAGGGCTACCAGCGGCTGATCGACGAGTTCGGCCATCGCCAGGAGGATCTGGCGCGCTCGGTCGGCAAGAGCCGCAGCCACATCGCCAACACCCTCCGCCTGCTGCAGCTGCCGGCCGCGGTGCGCGAGCTGGTGCAGGAGGGCGCGCTGACCGCGGGCCACGCGCGCGCGCTCGTCGGCGCGGCCGACGCGGCGGCGCTGGCGCGCCGGATCGTCGAACAGGGGCTGAACGTCCGCCAGGCGGAGAAGCTGGCGCAAGGCGCCAAGCAGACGGCGCCGCGGCGTCCGCCGCCCGAGCCGGATGCGGACACGCGGGCGCTCGAACGGACCCTGGAACAGCAGCTCGGGCTGCGGGTCGCGATCGAGCATGGCGAGCGCGGCGGCCGGGTCGTCCTTCACTACCGCACGCTCGACCAGCTCGACGACGTGCTGAAGCGCCTCGGCGGGTAGCTAACGGCGCTCGCCCAGACGGGCGAGATCGTCGAGCGCCCGCCGGCACACGAGGTCGGCGGGGAAGGCGGCCCGCTTGCAGTCGGCCTCGGCGTCGGCGAGGCGCGCGATGGCGTGGGCGACGCGGCGCCGGGTCCATCGCTGGGCCTGGACGGCGAGCAGCGGCGCCTCCTTGAAGTGCGGCTTCGGCCGCAGGGCGTCGACCGCCTCCTGCGGCCGCGCCCCGGCCTCGACGGCGGCGGCCAGCCCGAGCAGGCGGAGGAAATGGCGCTGCAGCGCGCGCAGCACGCGGATGGGCGCCTCGCCCTCGGCGAACACGCGGTCGAGGAGCCGCTCCAGGCGCCGGCGGTCGCCGCCGGCGGTCGCGGCGACGACGGCGTCGATGGCGATCTCGGCGCTGTCGCCGACCACGGCGATGCAGTCCTCGACCGAGACGCGGCCGCCATCGCCGACGAAGAGCGCCAGCTTCTCCGCTTCGCCGCGCAGGACGCCGCGGTCGCCGCCGAGATGGGCCGCGAGCCAGTGCGCAGCCTCGCCGTCGAGCGCCACCCGGTACTGCGCCAGGGTCTCGCGCAGGACCCGCTCGAGCGCCGCGCCCTCGTCGACGTAGCACGGCACGGCGGCGGCCGCGGAAGCGCCCTCGAAGAGCTTGCGCAGGGGGCTGCCCGCCCGCAGTTCGCCGGCCTCGACGACGATCAGCGTGTCGCCGCTGGCGCCGTCCCGCAGGACCCGCTCGAGCGCCGGGGCGGTGGCGTCGGTCGCCTCGCGCACCCGGACCAGGCGGCGGCCGCCGATGAGGGAGAGCGCGGCCGCCTCCTCGGCGAGCCGCGGCGGATCGGCGACCACGGCGGCGCCGGTGAGGACGGACACCCGGAAGGGATCGTCGGGATCGGGCACGGCGCTGCGGCCGAGCAGGGCGGCCCGCTCGCGCACCAGGCCGGCATCGGGTCCGTAGACGAGGACCGCGCGGATGGCGGCGTCGGGACGCCGGCAGAAGGCGTCGAGCCGGGCGGAGGGGATCTTCACCGGGCCGCGCTTTCCCGGCTGCGGTCAGCCCGTCGGATCGTTGCGGCGGAAATGGAGGGCCAGCCGCGTCCGGATGTCGGCGCCGATCTGGCGCAGCGCCTGCTGGCGGGCTTCCTGCTCGGAGACGACGTTGGCGTAGTCGTTGATGAGGATGTCGAAGCTCGACAGCGTCCGGCTGCGTCCCTGGAGGACGGTCTTGCCGTCGGCGAGCGACACCAGGCGGTATTCGGCCTCGAGCGTCAGGTTCGTGCGCGTGCGGATGTCGTCGCGGCGCAGCCCGATGTCGGCGCGCTGCTCGGCGAGCTTGACGTCGAGCCGGTAGCGCGGGTTCCCCGGCACCCCATAGGGGTTGATCTCGTCGCGCAGGTAGTTGCGGAGATACTGGCCGGACCGGTCGGCGATGTTGGCGATCTGGACGGTCGCCAGCTCCGTCGGCACGGAGCCGGCGCCGCGCGGCGCGTTGAGCGGCTCGAATCCGCAGGCGCCGGCCAGCAGGAGGGCCGCGAACGCGAGCCCCCTAGACCACCACATTGACGATCCGGTTCGGTACAACGACGACCTTCCTCGGCGACCTGCCCTCGGCGGCGCGATGGACGGCCGCCAGCCCGAGCGCGGCGGCCTCGACCGCGGCGCGATCGGCATCGCGCGGCATGTCGAGGGTGGCGCGGAGCTTGCCGTTCACCTGCACGGCCAAGGTTACCATGTCGTCGACCAGCAGCGCAGCATCCGCCTGCGGCCAGGGCGTGTCGACCAGCAGGACGCGGTGCCCGAGTTCCTCCCAGAGCGCCTCCGCGAGATGGGGCGTCATCGGCGAGAGGAGCTGGGCGGTGGCCTCGCAGCCCTGGCGCAGCACCCAGGCGGCGCCGGCAGCGTCCGGCGCGAGGTCGGCCAGGCCGTTGACCAGTTCCCGGATGCGGGCGACGGCCTTGTTGAAGCGGAAGCCCTCCAGGTCCTCGGTCACCGCATGGATCGTCTTGTGGACCAGGCGGAGCACGGCGTCGGCCGCCGGGTCGAGCCGGTCGGGACGGGCGGCGCCTGCCGGCGGCAGGGCGACGGCCGGCTCGGTCACCAGCCGCCAGACGCGGTTGATGAAGCGCCACACGCCCTCGGCGCCGCCGTCGGTCCATTCCAGGTCGCGCTCCGGCGGGCTGTCGGACAGCAGGAAGAGCCGCGCGGTATCGGCGCCGTAGCCCTCGACGATGGCTTCGAGGCCGACCACGTTCTTCTTCGACTTGCTCATCTTCTCGGAGCGGCCGACGGTGACCGGCCGGCCGCCGTCGACGGTGACGACGGCGCCGCCCTCGGTGCGGCGGATATCCTCCGGGAAGAGCCACTTGCCCTCGGGGTCCTGGTAGGTCTCGTGGCAGACCATGCCTTGGGTGAAGAGCCCGGCGAAGGGCTCGGCCATGTCGGCATAGCCGCAGCGCGAGAGCGCGCGCATGAAGAAGCGCGAATAGAGCAGGTGCAGGACGGCGTGCTCGACGCCGCCGATATACTGGTCGACCGGCATCCAGTACTCGACCGCCTTGCGGTCGAAGGCCGCACCGTCGCGCGCCGAGCAGAAGCGCAGGAAGTACCAGGAGGATTCGACGAAGGTGTCGAAAGTGTCGGTCTCGCGCCGCGCGGGCTTGCCGCAGGACGGGCAGGCGACGTGCTTCCAGGTCGGATGGTGGTCGAGCGGATTGCCCGGGCGATCGAAGGTGACGTCGTCGGGCAGGCGCACCGGCAGGTCGGCTTCCGGTACCGGGACGATGCCGCAATCCTCGCAATGGACGACGGGGATCGGGCAGCCCCAGTAGCGCTGGCGCGACACGCCCCAGTCGCGCAGCCGGAACTGCACCTCGCCGGCGCCGGCGCCGAGCCGCTCCAGTTCGTCGATGGCGCGGCGCTTGGCGTCGTCGACGGGAAGCCCGTCGAGGAAGCGCGAGTTGTAGAGCGTCCCGTCGCCGGTATAGGCCTCGTCGGCGATGGCGAAGGACGCCGGGTCGGCGCCGGGCGGCAGCACGACCGGGATCACCGGCAGCCCGTACTTGCGGGCGAAGTCGAGGTCGCGCTGGTCGCCGGAGGGACAGCCGAAGATCGCCCCCGTCCCGTACTCCATCAGGACGAAGTTGGCGACGTAGACCGGGACCCGCCAGTCGGGGTCGAAGGGATGGACCGCCTGGAGGCCGGTGTCGAAGCCGAGCTTCTCGGCCGCCTCGATGACGGCCTCGCTGGTGCCGAGCCGGCTGCATTCCTGGATGAAGGCGGCGAGCGCGGGGTTGGACCGGGCCAGTTCCTCGGCCAGCGGGTGGTTCGGCGAGACGGCGACGAAGGACGCGCCGAAGAGCGTGTCGGGCCGGGTCGAATAGACCTCGATGCCGTCGTCCCGTCCGGCCAGGCGGAAGCGGAAGCGGGCGCCCTCGGACCGCCCGATCCAGTTCTCCTGCATCAGCCGCACGCGGTCCGGCCAGCGGTCGAGGCGGCGGATGGCGTCGAGCAGGTCGTCGGCGAACTCGGTGATGCGGAAGAACCACTGCGACAGGCGCCGCCGCTCGACCGGCGCGCCCGAGCGCCAGCCCTTGCCGTCGATCACCTGCTCGTTGGCCAGCACGGTGTTCTCGACCGGATCCCAGTTGACCCACGACTCCTTGCGGTAGGCGAGACCCGCCTCGAGGAAATCGAGGAACATCTTCTGCTCGTGCCGGTAGTATTCCGGGTGGCAGGTGGCGATCTCGCGGTCCCAGTCGTAGCCGATCCCCATCCGGCGCAACTGGTCGCGCATCACCGCGATGTTCTCGTAGGTCCAGGCGGCGGGATGGACCTTGCTGGCGATGGCCGCGTTCTCCGCCGGCAGGCCGAAGGCGTCCCAGCCCATCGGGTGCAGCACGTTGAAGCCCCGGGCGCGCTTGTAGCGGGCCAGCACGTCGCCCATCGTGTAGTTGCGGACATGGCCGACATGGAGGCGTCCCGAGGGATAGGGGAACATCTCCAGGACGTAGTATTTCGGCTTGCCGGCATCTTCGGTGACGGCGAAGGTGCGCTGGTCGGCCCAGGCGGCGCGCCACCGGTCTTCGTTCTCGCGGACGTTGTAGCGGGACATGGGGTCGCTGCTTTTCCTGCCGAGGTTCGCCCGAGCGGGCGGAATGGACGCCCCGCCCGGGCGGGGTCCCAAGTCAAAAAAGGCGCGGCATTCTGTCGAACGGGACGCCGGCCCGCAAGCCGGCCGCCGGGTTCCTGCCGGCTACTGGGCGGCCATGCCGAGCCGCATCTGGCGGGCCCGGGTCAGGATGGCGTCCTCGAGATCGGGCCCGGTCTTGGGATCGACGGGCGCGTCGACCCAGTTGCCCAGGCCGTCGCGGCGCTGTCGGAACACGGCGACGCGGACGCCGTCGGCGCGCAGGGTCCGGTCGAGAATGAAGACGTTGACCTTCATCCGCTCGTCCGGGGCCTGCGGCGCCGAGTACCAGTCGGTGATGATGACGCCGCCGAACGGATCGGCCTGGGCCATCGGCATGAAGGAGAGGGTGTCGAGCGAGGCCCGCCACAGGAAGGTGTTGACGCCGATGCCGCCGCCACCGCCTTCGCTGCCGGGCTCGGCGCGGCGCGTGGAGCCGAACAGCCAGAGGCCGCTGCCGTCGCCCCAGATCGTCTCGCGCGGCTGGTTGCTGTAGGTGATGTCCGACGCGCCGGTGCGGCGGGTCGGATAGGCGGCTTCGGTCTTCGGCCCGTCGGTGCCGCAGGCGGCGAGCGTCACCAGCGCCATGCCGGCCAGGGCGACCCGGGCCGAGCGGGAGATCTTGCGGGCAGCGATCATGTGGCCGAACTGTCCTTCCATTGGCGAGACCGCGGGCACCGACCCCGGGCGGACGCCGTTCCAGGCCCCTCTTCCGAGGGAACCGTCTAGCACCACGCTTCCTGGCCGTCAAAACGGCAACGGGCCGATCGCCATTCCGGCTCGGCCCGTTCCGAACCGGGTGCCGGCACGCGGACGATTCGACGGGCTTGCGCTCGACACCGCTCCGCAGCCGGCCGCACTCTATATATAGTGACGGTCGGCGCTGCCCCTCCGGCATGCGGGGGTCGCTGGTGCAAATCTGCCACAGGTGGGACGGGGCGACACAGGCGAACCACCTTCGCCTTGACGGTACTCCGGGCTTTCTCTCAGATTGCCGTCGTGGAGCCGTTCTGCGGTCTAAAGCGAATTGCTCGCATACAGGTTCGAACGTGAAGGGGGACTTATGAAAAAGGTGTTGTTGGGCAGCACCGCCCTGATCGCCGCTGGCGTCCTCGCCGTTCCGGCGATGGCGCAGTCGGCTGCCCCGGGGAAGCAGCCGCAGCCGCTGCGGCTCGGGATCGGTGGCTACTTCCAGGCCTACGGCGTCTATGTCAGCCAGCCGGACGGCGTCGGCGAGTACGGCCAGAACCGTCGCGAATTCGACCTCAAGCGCGAAGCCGAAATCCACTTCACCGGCTCGGTGAAGCTGGACAACGGCCTCACGGTCGGCGCCCAGGTCGAGCTCGAAGCCGAGGTCTGCTCGGACCAGATCGACGAGAGCTACCTGTACTTCGAAGGCGGCTGGGGTAAGCTGATCCTGGGTTCGGAGAACTCGGCCGGCTACCTGCTCTCGGTCGGCCCGCCCTCCGTCGACGGCAACTTCGACGGTCTCGACCCGAACTACCGCATCATCAACGGCCTCGGCTCGGGCGCGCTGAACCGCTCCACCGAGGCGTGGCTGGTCAACATCTCCGGCGACTCGGAGAAGTTCACCTACATCTCGCCGCGCTTCGCCGGCTTCCAGGTCGGTGTGTCGTACACGCCGGACAACTCGGAAGAGGCGACTGCCGGTCAGGTCCGCGCCAAGGGCGGTTCGTTCGCCGGCATGCCGTCGAACAAGCAGTCCGACACCAGCGCGGCCCGCTGGGAAGACGTGATCGCGGTCGGTGTGAACTACACCAACAAGTTCGGTCCGGTCAGCCTCGCGGTCAGCGGCTCGTATGAGCGTGGCTCGCTGTCGGGCTGCGTCGTCTCCGCGGCCTGCTCGGGCTACGACGATCGCGAGACCTGGGGCGCCTATGCCAAGGTCGGCTTCGCCGGCTTCGAGGTCGGCGGCGGCTACTGGGAAGACGACAACGGCCTCCGCGGCGACAACAAGTCCCGCGCCTGGGGCGGCGGCGTCACCTACGGCGTCGGTCCGTTCGTGGTCGGTGCGTCCTACCTGAACTCCGAGCGCGAGCAGCCGGGCCTGGACGACGACAAGATGCAGCGCGTCCTCGTCGGCGGCCGCTACACCTACGGCCCGGGCATGGATCTCCGTGCGTCGGTGCAGTGGTACGGCCTCGAGGCGGATCGTTCGCGTCCGTCGGCCGACGGCGACAGCTGGGCCTTCGTGCTCGGCACGACCGTCAGCTTCTGATCCTCTCCCACAAGGAGAGTTTCGCGGGACGGAGGGCCGAAAGGCCCTCCGTTCTGCGTTTCGGGGTCCCGTTCTACGAACGCGGGCCGGCGAGACGGCGGTCGAGATCGGCGACCGCGAGATCGGCGATCGTCGTCGCCATCTCGCGCATCCGCGCCATGCAGGGAATCGGCTCCGCCAGCAGCAGGCGTTCGACCGCGGCCGGATCGGCGGCCTGCGCGGTGCGCGGCAGCCGTTCGAGCGGCAGGCGCAGCGACCCCATGCAGCCGACGCGGCCATCGGCCGCGATGCGCAGCTTGGCCAGCCCGCAGGGTGCCGCACAGTCCGGCCCGACATAGGGCACGGTCCAGGCAGCGAGGTTGCGGAACCGGCCTTGCAGGACGGCGGGCGGTGCCGAGCTGTAGATCGCCAGGCCCGGCAGCGCGAAGAGCTTGGTCATGTGGGCGGGTCCGCTGTCGGCCAGGACCGCATAGTCGAAATCGCGGATGCCGCGGAGCAGGCCGCCCACCGTCGGGTAGGCATCGACGACGGGCAGCGCGGCCGGCAGGTCGAGGGCGCGGCGGTAGAGGCGTCCCTGGTGCTGGTTGTCGTTGAGGCAGAGCGTGACCTCGCCGCGGCCCGCCAGCGCCCGGAGGAGTTCGGACGTCACGGCCGGCGGCAAGGTTCGCATCGGCGTCGACGACAGCGGCATGACGGCAATGCGGGGTGGGCGCCCGGCCGGGATCGGCCGCGCCTCGGCCGGATAGTCGGGCGACGGCGGCAGCCCGAACGCCTCCAGGAGTTCGCCCTCCATGTCGACCGGCCAGATGTCGATGTCGCGGCGCGACTCCAGATGGCCGAGATCGACGACGGCGTCGTAGCGCGCGAGATCGCGCGCGCCCAGCCACAGCGTGAAGAGCTCGATGCCCGGGACCGTGCGGTAGATGTCGGCGGCCGAGCCGGCGCAGAAGACGCCGAGGCCGCGCGGACGGAAGCGGGCGCGCAAGGCCGACAGGAAGAGGAGCGTGCAGACGTTGGACCCGAGCGCCTGGCTCGGCAGCAGGAACAGGACCCGCCGGCGCGCGAAGTCGAAGGTCGGCCAGGCCTCGCGCGGCAGGCATGGCAGGGATACGGTTCCCGCCATGGTCCGGAACTGCTGCGGATGGCGCCCGACGACGTTGCGCGCGAACTGGCCGAGCGAGGTGTAGCAGACCTCGCCGCCGCGGCCGGCCTGCTCGGTCTCGGGATCGGTGCCGGCCTGATGGAAGCGGAACGGGCTCGCCGCCCGAAACGACAGCAGCGGCGTGCGGGTACGGCCCGCGCGGGCGGGATCGGCCATCACTTGACGGCGCGGAGCACGATGTCGGTCGCGCGGATGACGTTCCAGTAGGAGCGGGCCGCGAAGGAGAGATCCTGCGAGGTGATCTCGCGCCGCCGCAGGCGGCCGAGCCAGGGCTCCTCCGGCTGGGCGTTGGCCGACACGATCTCGAAGTCGACGTCGAGCATGAGCGCGAGCGGTGTCGTCGCCCACCCCTTCGCCTGCCATTCCCGGTTCTTGACCTTGGAGAACATCTCGAGCCCGGCCACGGTGATCGGCCGGACATGCGTCGGATCGGTCACGAAATCGTCGTGGCGCGGGTGCGGCACGGTGATGCGCACGACGGCGCCGGGCGCGCTGACGCGGTACAGTTCCTTGATGATCCCGAGATAGGTCGCCGGCGTCTGCCCCAGATGCTCGAGGACATGGATCAGCAGGATCTCCTGGGCGCTCGCGGTCTCGAACGGCCAGGGCAGGCGCTCCAGGTCGAGCAGCAGGTCCGGCTCGCAATGGGGCGAGTTGTCGACATTGAGGTATCCGTCGAGCTTGCGATTGCCGCAGCCGAGGTTGAGCTTCATGGCTTCGGGTGATCCTTTCCGGCCCCGGTGCTACTATCCGGCCGTCCCGCACCGATCGTGGGGGCCGTCGTCGCCGGGGTCAAGGCGAGGCCCGGACCCCTTGAGCCGCTCCCGAGGAGGCAAGATTTGGCCGAACCCGCCCCCGTCCACGCCGCGGACGACGTTCCCGATTCGATCGCAGCCCGGCTGGCCGCCGTCCGCCGGACGATCGCCGAGGCCGCCCGCGCCGCCGGCCGGGATCCGGCCTCGGTGGAACTGGTCGCGGTCGGCAAGACCTATGGCGCCGAGAACATGATCGAGGCGATCCGGGGCGGCCAGCGGGTGTTCGGCGAGAACCGGGTGCAGGAGGCGGCCGCGAAGTGGCCGGACCTCAAGGCGCGGTGGCCGGACATCCGGCTGCACCTGATCGGCCCGCTCCAGACCAACAAGGTCAAGGACGTGATCGGGCTCGTCGACGTCCTGCAGACCCTCGATCGCGAGAGCCTGGCCGTGGCGCTGGTGAAGGCGCGCGACAAGGGCGCCCGGCTGCCGGCGCTGCTCCTGCAGGTGAACACCGGCCGGGAACCGCAAAAGGCGGGCGTCGCGCCGGAGGCGGTGGACGCGTTCCTCGTTCGCTGCCGGGACGAGTGGTCCCTGCCGGTCTCGGGCCTCATGTGCATCCCGCCGGCGGACGAGCCCCCCGCCCTCCACTTTGCCCTGCTGCGCGAGATCGCGCGCCGCAACGGCCTGGAGCGCCTCAGCATGGGCATGAGCGGCGACTATCCGACGGCGATCCGCTTCGGCGCCACCATGGTCCGGGTCGGTTCGGCGATCTTCGGCGCGCGGTCGGCCCCGCCCGCCTGACCTTCAGGGAGCCTCGACGACGAGGCGCGTGTCGGTCGTGGCCCGGGCCAGCAAGTGCAGCAGGTCGGCGGCCGTCAGCGCCACGCAGCCTTCGGTCGGCGCGTAGCCGTCCCGGGCGACGTGGACGAACACCGCGCTGCCGGCGCCGGCCACGACCGGCATGTCGTTGTGGCCGATGACGACCACGAGGTCGTAGAGCGGGTCGTCGCGCCACAGGCGCTCGTGCCGGGCCGGGTGCGGCAGGCGGATCGGGCAATTGTAGTCGGCATGGCCGGGATCGTCGCACCAGCCGTCGTCGCGGCCGATCGCGACCACGGGCAGGCCCGTCGCCGGCCGCGGCAGCCGGTCCGGTCGGTAGAGCAGGCGGCGAAGCGGAAAGCGGCCGACCGGCGTCGCCCCGTCCCCCTCCCGCTTGTCCGTGCGGATGCCGCCGCGACCGATCGCGCAGGCGAAGCGCCGGCCGTCGGCGGCGAGCCAGGCCCGGTCGCCGTCCGATCCGACCGTCCAGTCGCCGCTCACAGCATGTGCCCGCTCTTGACGGCCTTGGTGCGCAGATAGTCCGCGTTGTGGTCGTTGCTGGGAAAGACGTGCGGGACCCGCTCGACGACGTCGACCCCGCAATGGCGCAGCGCCTCGACCTTGAGCGGGTTGTTGGTCATCAGGCGGACGCTGGAGAAACCGAGCTGGCGCAGCATCTCCGCCGCCGGCGCATAGACGCGCTCGTCGGCATCGAACCCGAGCTGCAGGTTGGCGTCGACGGTGTCGAACCCCTCGTCCTGGAGCTGGTAGGCCCGCAGCTTGTTGACCAGGCCGATGCCGCGCCCCTCCTGGGCGAGGTACAGCAGCACCCCGGCCCCCTGCTCGGCGATCTCGCGGATGGCGCCCCGCAACTGGTCGCCGCAGTCGCAACGCAGGCTGCCGAGCAGGTCGCCGGTGAAGCATTCGGAGTGGATGCGGGCCAGCGCCGGCTGCCGCGGATCGGGGGTGCCGACGATGATCGCGATATGCTCCAGGCCGCCGTCCGACGGCCGGAAGGCGACGATGCGCGTGTTCTCGGCGCCGGCCAACGGCACGCGGGCCTCGCCCACCCGCGACAGGCGCCGCGCCATGTCCGTCGGGTAGCTCAGGACCGGACCGGCCTCGACCACCAGCAGCCCCTCCAGACGGGCCCAGTCCTCGAGCGTCCGGTCGTCGACCAGCCCGGCCGCGGCGGTGACCGCCGCCGGCAGCAGCCGGGCGATCTTGGCGAGCGCGACCGCCGCGGAATCGCCGTCGGTCGGCCGCGCCGCGGTCACCGCCACCACGGTCGGCGCGACGCCGGGTTTCGCCAGCGGGTCGACGAGGTCGCGCAGGGACTGGGCGGTGGGCGTGCCCGACAGCGCCACCCGGACGACGCCCGCCTCGCTGCTGCCGAGCCCGAGCAGGATCGCCCGGCGACCGGTCATGGCCAAGCTGGGGCTCGAACCGGACAGGCGCACGAAGCGCGAAAGGCGATCCTCGGTGAGCGCCTCGACGGCGAGCGCCAGGACGGCGCGGTCGCCGTCGCGGATGACGATCGGCTCGCCACGGCGGAAATCGGCGACGGCGCGGTCGACGGCCACGCTGCCCTGCCCATGGACAGCGGCGGCGACGTCGGACAGGCGGACTCTGCTGAGCGGCATGGCGTACCTGTAGCAGGATGGGGTTACGATGGGGCGTCTGGTGCGTTCGACCCGGGTGCTCGTTGATTCTTTCGCGGGCCGGCGGGCGCCGAGCCGGACGATGGCTCGCGATCGGAGACGGAAATGGCCGTGTACCTCGGATACGACCAAGCCGCACTGGACGAACAGTATAACGCTCGGGCGGCGGTTCCGGATCACCCCTCCGTGATTCAGCGCTGGGATGTCGCCGGCGCCGCCGCATCGACGCGGCTGCGCGCCGACCTCGACATCGCCTATGGCGACGGCGCGCTGGAAACCCTCGACATCTACCGGCCGGACGAGGACGGCCGGCCGGCGCCCGTCCTGGTCTTCCTCCACGGCGGCTACTGGCAGTGGCGCGACAAGAAGGATTTCGTCTTCCTGGCCGAGCCGTGGGTCGCTGCCGGGGTCGTCACCGTGCTGGTCAACTATCCCCTGGCTCCGTCGGCGACCATGGACGAGATCGTCGACGCCTGCCGCCGCGCCGTCGCCTGGACCGCCGCGCGGATCGGCCGCCACGGCGGCGACCGCGACTCGATCTGGATTTCGGGCCACTCCGCCGGCGGCCACCTGACCGCGGCGATGCTGGCGACCGACTGGCGGTCGTTCGGCTTCGCCCTGCCGCCGATGGCGGGCGGGCTCGCCATCAGCGGCCTCTACGAACTGGAGCCGATCCGGCTCTCCTACCTCAATGCGGTGCTCGGGATGGATGCCGACATGGCGCGGCGGCACAGCCCGGCCCTGCATCCGCCGGCCGCCGCGCCGCCGCTCCTCTGCGCCGTCGGCGGGGCCGAGACGGCGGAGTTCCATCGCCAGCAGGCGGCGCTGGTGGACGCGTGGCGCGCGGGCGGGCTGGAGGTGGCGGCGGTCGACGTTCCCGGACGCAACCATTTCACCGTCCTCGATGCCTTCGCCGATCCCGGCCACGACCTGTTCCGGACGCTGCGCCGACGGATGCCCGGCCCGGAATGACGCGGCGCGGCCGGGCGTGGTAGGGTCCGGCACATGGCCGCGGAGCGACCGGAAGCGATGACGAACCAGAAACCCGGCAAGCGACTCCTCCTCGTCGACGACGACGATGCCCTGCGGAGTTCGCTGGCCGAGCAGCTCACCCTCTACGAGGAATTCCAGGCGACCGAAGCGGACAGCGCGGCCAAGGGGCTGGAGCGCGCCAAGGCCGAGCCGTTCGACCTCATCCTGCTCGATGTCGGCCTGCCCGACATGGACGGACGCGACGCCTGCCGCCTGATGCGCCGCAACGGCGTCCGCTGCCCGGTCATCATGCTGACCGGGGCGGACAGCGAGGCGGACACGATCCTCGGCCTCGACGCCGGTGCCAACGACTACGTGACCAAGCCGTTCCGGCTGGGGGTGCTGCTGGCGCGCATCCGTGCCCAGCTCCGTCAGCACGAGCAGAGCGAGGACGCCGTCTTCCAGGTCGGGCCCTACACGTTCCGGCCGAGCGCCAAGCTGATGACGGACGCGAGCGGCAAGAAGAAGATCCGCCTGACCGAGAAGGAGACGGCGATCCTCAAGTATCTCTTCCGTGCCGGCGACCGCGCGATCGGGCGCGACCAGCTTCTGCACGAGGTCTGGGGATACAATGCCGGGGTCACCACGCACACGCTGGAGACCCACGTCTACCGGCTGCGGCAGAAGATCGAGCGCGACCCGCAGAAGGCCGAGATCCTGGTGACCGACCCCGGCGGCTACCGCCTCGTGCCGTAGCCGCGCCGCGCCGCGATCAGCGGCAGGACGGCGGCGATCGGCAGCAGGGCGAGCACGGCGACGAAGCGGGCGACGCTGTTCCAGTCCCCGAAGAGCGCGAAGGCCTGGGCATAGGCGACCGGCCCGGCGATGACGCCGAGGTTGCGGCCGGCCATCAGCACGCCGAAGGCATGCGCGCCGGCCCGGCCCGGGCCGAGGATCATGCCCGGCAGGGCGAAGAGGCAGGTCGGCGTGATGCCGGCGCCCATGGCGTAGAAGAGGAGGCCGGCCGCCCCCGTCGCGTCGGCGCCGAGCCACGGCATGACGACCCAGACCAGGGCCTGGGCGGAGAGCCCGACGAGGATGACCGTGGTCGGCGCCGTCCCGGCGCGGAGCGCCCAGCCGCCGACGAGGTTGAACCCGCCGACCACCACCACGGGCAGGGTATAGGCGATGACGGCGCCCTCCTGACCGAGCCCGTAATGGTCGATGAGGAGCTGCGGCAGCCAGGTCATGGTGCCGATGTACTGGGCCGACCACAGCATGAAGACGATGGCGACCAGCAGGATCGCGCGCTGCTCTCCGGCCGACGGCGGTGCGGCCGACGCCGCGCCCGGGCGCGCGCCGAGGTCGACCCGTCCCGAACGATGCAGCACGAGCGTCCAGGCGATCGCCGCCAGCGCGACCGCGATCGCCACCCACCACAGGGGTTCCCAGCGGCCGGTGGCGAGGAACGGCACCGCGACGGCCCCCGCCAGCACCTGGCCGATCGGAATCCAGGTCGCGGTCAGGGCTGCGGCGATCGGCAGGTGGCGCGGCCCGGCATTGACCGTGGCGAAGGTCGGCCCGGCGATGGCCAGCACCGCGAAGCCGATGCCCTCCAGCGTCCGGGCTGCGAGCACGGTGATGCCGTCCTCCGGCCGCGCGAGCGTGAGGGCGGTTCCGGCCAGCGTCAGGCCGAAGGCGCCGACGAGGAAGGGCAGCGCCCCGTGGCGCTGCATCCAGCGCCCGAGATTCCACGACAGGACGAGACCCGCCAGCGCGAAGACCGACATGAATCCGCCGGCCAGCACGCGGTCGTAGCCGTAGCGTTCGATCATCAGCGGCAGCACCGGCGGCAGCTTGAACTGCTGGAACGCGGCGACGATCGCGATGGCGAGACCGAAGAGCACTCCGGTCCAGTTGGTGGGGCGGTCCGACATGGCCGGCCGGGAGTGTCTAGAAGGGGCGTCCCCGGTGCAACTGCCGCGATTGCCGGCGGCCGGCGGGCTGCTACGATGCCGTCCCAGGGCGATGGATGAACCGGCGATCCGAGTGACCTTCTGGGGCGTGCGCGGCTCGATCGCCTGCGCCGGCCCGGAGACGGCGCGCTACGGCGGCAACACGGCCTGCGTCGAGGTCCGCTGCGGCCCGCACCGGCTGATCCTCGATGCCGGCACCGGGATCCGGCCGCTCGGCCGTGTCCTCGCCGCGGAACCGCCGGCGCCGCTCGACATCCTGTTCAGCCACACCCACCTCGACCATGTGGTGGGGTTGCCGTTCTTCGCGCCGGCGATGATGCCGGGCCGGCCGGTGGCGCTCTGGGCCGGCCACCTGCTGCCCGGCCTGACGCTCGAGGGCGCCCTGCGCCGCCTCATGGCGCCGCCGCTCTTCCCGGTGCCGGTCGAGGTCCTGGCCGCCGACCTCGCCTTCCACGACTTCCTGGCCGGTGCCGTGCTCCGGCCGCGGCCGGGGATCGTGGTGCGCACGGCGCCCCTGCCCCATCCCGACGGCGCGACCGGCTACCGGATCGAACATGCCGGCCGTGCGGTCGCCTATGTCACCGATCTCGAACACCGGCCGGGGGCCATCGACCGGACCGTCGTCGAGCTCGTCCAGGGCGCGGACCTGATGATCTACGACGCCACCTACGACGATGCGGAATTCGCCGGCCGTGTCGGCTGGGGCCACTCGACCTGGCAGGAGGCGCTCCGCATCGCCGACGCCGCGTCGGTCGGGCAGGTCGCGCTCTTCCATCACGATCCGGGTCGCGACGACGCGGCGATGGACGCGATCGCCGGCGCCGCCCGGCGGCGGCGGCCCGGGACCCTGGTCGCGCGCGAGGGGATGACGCTGGCGTTCTAGGCTGCCGCGTCGAGCTGGAAGACGCGCTTCCAGTTGGCGGGGGTCATGGCGTCGACATAGGCGCGCTGCATGGCGGGGGTCAGCGCCTCGATCATGAAGCGGTCGTCGATCCAGACCTCGACGACGTCGAAGAAGCCGCCGCGATTGCAGACCCGCGCGGTCCATCCCATCCCGGCGGCGATGGCGATGACGTCGCGGGCCTCGTGCGGAACGGCGATCGCGATGTGGACGCCGGTCGGCTGGCTGGGATCGGCCGGCGTGCCCGCGACCTCGGCCGGTCCCGGGACCAGCGCGACCTCGGCCGGATAGATCTCGATCTGGGTGCCGCGGTCGTCGCCGGCGAAGACGATCCAGGCGCCCGGGACGGGCGGGAACGGCATCGCTTCGGCATTCCACATGCGGGCGATGGCGGCGGCGGCGCCGGCAGGGTCACGGGCGGGGATCGAGGCGTGAATGAGCATGGCGGCGGGCTCCGCGGCGTGCAGTTTCGATCCCGGTCGGTCGCTGCGAGCGGCCGATCGGTTCTGCCGTCGCGACCTATCGGTCGGCGGGCAGGGCGTCGACGGGCGGCGCTCCGTCCGCCGGCAGGTCGTCGACCGGGGCGCCGAGCGCGCGGAAGTTCGCCCGCGTCACCTCGTCGACCGGCAGGTCGAGCGCGCGCACGGCGGCCGATGCCCGCTCGGCGATCCGTCCGAAATCCTCGATCGTCGAGTCGATCCGCAGCGAGCCGGACGGCCCTTCCAGGCGGAGATGCATCCACCCGCCCGAGCGGTCGCGCTTGGTCGAGTAGTAGCGCAGCCGCGCCTCGGTCAGGCTGTGCCAGGGGATCCGGCGGCGCGACGGCCCCGTCATTTCGATCGCCGCATCGTCCACCGCGACCCGCGTCCGCTGCCGTTCCAGGGTCCGCCAGGCGAAGATCGCGAAGAGGAGCGCCAGGGCCGCCAGCACGCCGGCGATCCAGCCTGCCACCGGAACCAGCAGCAGGGGGCCGAGCGTCGCCAGCAGCCCGGCGCCGGCGCGGGCATAGTCGGCCCAGAGGGCCTCGGCCGGATAGCGATGCTGGCTCGTCATGCGACGCCCGGATCGAGGGTGACGACCACCGGGACATGGTCGGAGGGCTGCGTCCAGCCACGGGCGGCGCGCAGGATGGCGGCCTCGCGCAGGCCGCCCGCGAGTTGCGGCGTCACCCAGACATGGTCGAGGCGCCGGCCCTTGTCGGCGGCGTCCCAGTCGCGCGCGCGGTAGCTCCACCAGGAATAGAGCTTGCGGTCGGCCGGGACGAAGTGGCGGACGGCGTCGACCCAGTCGCCCGCCTCCTGCATCGCCGTCAGCTTCTCGACCTCGATCGGGGTGTGGCTGACGACGTCGAGCAGCTGCTTGTGCGACCACACGTCGTGCTCGAGCGGCGCGATGTTGAGGTCGCCGACCAGGATCATCGGCCGACCGCCCTGGCGCTCCCGCCGGATCCAGTCGCGGGCCTCGTCGAGGAAGGCCAGCTTGTGGGCGAACTTCGGGTTCTCGTCCGGGTCGGGCACGTCGCCGCCGGCGGGGATGTAGAAATTGTGGAGCTCGATGCCCCCCGGCAGCGTCGCGAAGACGTGCCGGCAGTCGTCCTTGCCGCACCAGACATGGCCGCCGACGTTTTCCAGCGGCAGCTTCGACAGGATCGCCACCCCGTTGTAGCTCTTCATGCCGCGGATGATGCGGTGGCGATACCCCGCCTCGGCGAAGGCCTTGGCAGGGAACGCGTCGTCGATCGCCTTGGTCTCCTGCAGGCAGAGCACGTCGGGACGCTGCTCCGCGAGGAAGCGCAGCACCAGGTCGAGCCGCAGGCGGACCGAGTTGATGTTCCAGGTCGCGACGGTGAGCGCCATCGGGGAGGCCGGCCGCCCGTCAGCCGATGGTGATGTCGAGGTCGCCGACGCCGTCGACGTGTCCTTCGAGGCGGTCGCCGCGGACGACGGCCTTCACGCCCTCCGGCGTGCCGCTGAAGATGAGGTCGCCGGCCGCCAGCGTCACCAGCGTCGACAGGTAGGCAATCGTCTCGGGCACGTTCCAGATCATGTCGGCGAGGTCGCCGCGCTGGCGCTCGACGCCGTTGACCTTGAGCCAGATCGCGCCCTTGTCGGGGTGGCCGATCTGGGCGGCGCGGACGAGCGCGGTGCAGGGGGCGGAGTGGTCGAAGCCCTTGCCCATGTCCCAGGGCCGGCCGGCGGTCTTGGCGATGCCCTGGAGGTCGCGGCGCGTCATGTCGAGCCCGACGGCATAGCCGTAGACATGGCCGAGCGCGTCCTCGACCGGGATGTTCGCGCCGCCGCTCTTCAGCGCCACGACCATCTCGATCTCGTGGTGCATGTCCTTGGTCGCCGGCGGGTAGGGCATGACGCTGCCGCTCGGCAGCAGCGCGTCGGCCGGCTTCATGAAGAAGAACGGCTCCTCGCGGTCGGGATTGTGGCCCATCTCGCGCGCATGGGCGGCGTAGTTGCGGCCGACGCAGTAGATGCGGCGGACCGGGAAGAGGTCGCTGGTGCCGACGATCGGCAGGGCGGGCTGGGTCCAGAGCGGGATGGCGTAGGAGGCCATGGAACTCCTCGGGGCGTGCGGGCGGCGGCGTCGGCACCGCAAATTCGCGGGCGCCGCAATCTAAGGGCAGATGCGGGCGGACGCCAGCGGCGCCCGCAGGCGCTCACGCCGCGCGGATCTCGCGGACGATCGCCTCGGCGGCGGCGGCGGGGTCGGGCGCGGCCGTGATCGGCCGGCCGACGACCAGGTAGTCGGCGCCGGCGGCGATGGCACCCGCCGGCGTCGCGACCCGCTTCTGGTCCTGCGCGGCGCTGCCCGCCGGCCGGATGCCGGGGGTGACGATGACGAGGCGATCGCCGGCGCGGGCCCGGATCGCGGCCGCCTCCGCGCCCGAGGCGACGACGCCGTCGCCGCCGGCCGCCAGCACGGCGTCGGTGCGGTCGAGGACCAGTTCCGCCAGGCCGCGCGCATAGCCCTCGCGCCGCAGGTCCTCGTCGCCGACGCTGGTCAGCACCGTGACGAAGAGCAGCCGGAGGTCGGAATCGCCGCGTCCCTCGATCGCGGCGCGACAGGTTCTCGGGTCGGCATGGAGCGTCAGGAACGTGGCGCCGAGCCGGGCCACGCTCTCGACCGCCTTGCGCACGGTCTCCGGGATGTCGAGAAACTTGGCGTCGATGAAGACCTGGTGGCCCTCCCCGACGAGACGCCGCACGAGGTCGATCCCGCCGGCGAAGAGGAGCTGCAGCCCGACCTTGTAGAAGCGGGCGGCCGGCCCGATGCGGCGCACCATCGCCTCGGCCTCGGGGACGCTCGGCAGGTCGAGGGCCACGATCAGGCGGTCGCGCGCGTCGAGGCTGCGGGAAGCTCGCATCGGTCGGTCTCCGGGTTCGGGCGGGGCGGCGGTCTTTTCGCCCACTCCGCCGGGCACTGCAAGGGCGCTCGGCTCAGCCGACGGCAGTGAAGGAGTCGGCCCGGAGGGCGGCCGGCCGCCGGCCGGCGGCATCGAGCCCATGGCGGAGCGCCGCGACCATCTCGGGCGGCCCGGCGGCATGGATCGTCGGCCGCCCGGTGGCGGCCGCGACGACGGCCGCCACCAGGGCCGCGGGGTCGGTCTCGCGGAGCGCGCACCGGGCGTGGCCGGTCGCGAGCCGGGCGAGGTCGTCGACGCCGTAGCGGTCGCCCGGCGGCGGTGCCGGGCGGAAGAGGGTGACCGGGCGATCGGGGTCGGCGGCCAGCGCCGCCCGGGCGACCGAGAGCATGGGGGCGAGGCCGGTGCCGGCGGCCACGAGCAGCAGCGGCGCCGGGTCGGCGGGCCGGAAATAGGCGGTGCCGAAGGGGGCTTCGACCGTGACCGCATCGCCGGGCCGCAGCCGGCCCGCGGTCTCGGCGGTGCCGGGACGTCGGGACTGGCGCAGGTGGAAGACGAGCGCCGGGTCTCCCGGCAGGCCGGCGAACGAGAAGTCGCGCGGCGCGGCCCCGGCGAAGGAGAGCGTCGCGTACTGGCCGGCGCGGAAGGCGAGCCCGCCGGGGGGCGGTACCAGCGCCAGCCCCAGCACCTGCGGGCCGAGGCGGTCGGCGGCCAGGACCCGGGTGACGAAGCGCCGCGGTCGTGGCGGCGGCTCGGGGCGTGCGTCGGGCAGGGCGAGGCGGACATCGCCGCGCGGCCGGGCGCGGCAGGCGAGGATCAGTCCGCGCGCCCGCTCGGCCGCGGTCAGTGCGGCCGGCGCGTGGGGATCATGGTCGATCTCGCCATCGAGGAGGGCCACGCGACAGGCGCCGCAGAGGCCGGACCGGCAGCCGTGGGGAAGCGCGATGCCGGCCGCCAGGGCCGCCTGCAGCAGCGTCTTGCCGGGCTCGGCCGGGATCGGCGGGTGACCCTCTATTCGCAGGACTGGCATCGGCCGGACGGGGGCGCGCGATGGCCCGGACGCAAGAACGCCCGGCCGGGGGCGGCCGGGCGTTCGGGGGGCGAGGAGGTAGGGCGTGGCAGGGGGGGCGCCGCGCCCTTCGCCGTGTCGCGACCAACAGGGAGAGAGGATCGCGTTACACGGCTATTTATTGCGGACTGGCGGCCGGGCGTCCAACGCGACTCTTGCAAATCTGTCATGCAAACGCGGCATGACCTCGCGACTCGGCGGCCGCTCCTGCCCGCATCTGCCGAAGCTCAGGCGGCGCGGGCGGAGATCGGCACGCGACGCCGGGCGCGGGCATGGACCGCGTCCGCGAACGCCTGGAAGATATGGACGCTGTAGGGGTTTTCCTGCGGCTTGTATTCGGGATGCCACTGCACGCCGAGCACGAATCCGGGCGCGGACGGCATCGACACCGCCTCGATGGTGCCGTCGGGCGCCGTCGCCTCGACCCGGAGGGGCGCGGCCACGCGGTCGATCGCCTGCTGGTGCAGGGAATTGACCACGAACTCCTCGACGCCGAGCAGGCCGTGCAGCAGCCCCCCGGCTTCCAGCCGGATCGCGTGGGCGGGCCCGTAGTTGCGGTCCATGTCGGGCGACCGGATCGAGCGGTGGTCGAAGCGGCCGGGCAGGGTCTGCACCCGCTGGGTCAGGCTGCCGCCGAGGGCGACGTTCAGTTCCTGGATGCCGCGGCAGATCGCCAGCACCGGCACGCCTTCGGCGATGGCGGTGCGGATCAGTGGCAGGGTCGTGGCGTCGCGCTTGGGATCGTGCAGGTCGGGCGTCTCGCTCTCGCCGCCTTCGTAGAGGTGCGGCTCGACGTTGGACGGGCTGCCGGTCAGCAGGAGCCCGTCCAGCCGCCGCAGCACCTCGTGCAGGTCGATCGACGGGCCGGCGGCCGGGATCAGCAGCGGCAGCGTGCCGACCCAGGTCATGACGTCGACGTAGCGCTCGTTGACGCAATGGAAGCTGGCGTAGCGGACGAAGCGGATGCAGGACGGAATGCCGACGATGGGCGGACTGGCAGGCAGGGTCATGCGCCGATCTCGATCACCGGAAAGTGGGCACCAGAAAGCGGACACGCCGGCGAATAGCGAACCGCCGGCACCCGGGAATGACGGTATCATTGCACGGAACGGGCCAGCCTGGGGAGCCATTCCATGCAGTTCTCGATCGATCGATGGGCCGCGCTGGCCATGGCGGCCGCCCTGCTCCAGGCGCCGGCCGTCCGGGCCGATCAGCCGGTCGACACCGCGCTCGTGCTCGCCGCCGACTCCTCCGGCAGCATCGACGAGGCGGAGTTCCGGCTGCAGCGGGAGGGCATCGCCGCCGCCCTCACCAACCCCCGGATCCTCCAGGCCATCGCCGACGGCCCGCTCGGGCGGATCGCCGTCGCCTATGTGGAGTGGGGGTCGCCGGGGCGGCCCGAGACGGTCGTCGGCTGGACGATGGTCGCCGACCGGCGGTCGGCGGAGGCGCTGGCCGCGGCGATCACCGCGGCGCCACGGTCGCCGCAGAGCTACAACGCCATCGGCGACGCGCTCGACCATGCGACGCATCTCTTCGCCGGCTGCGGCTGTCAGCCGAGCCGCCGCGTGATCGACATCTCCGGGGACAATGCGGACATGCGCAGCCGGCTGCCGGCGCCGGCCGCCCGTGACGCGGCGGTGGCGGCCGGCATCACCGTGAACGCGCTCGCCGTGCTCGAAAACGACCGGGTCGGGCCCGACGGGCGGCCGTGGCTCGTCGAATACTACGAGCGCGACGTGATCGGCGGACCCGGCGCCTTCGTCATGGCGGCGCGCGACCGCGCCGACTTTGCCCGGGCGCTGCTCGACAAGATGGCGCTGGAGATCGCCGGGATGGGCGCGCCGGCGCCGCGCTACGCGGTCCGGACGGAGCGGGCGCGGTGACGGACGCCGCCGCGGTCCAGGACCGACTGGAGGCGATCGCCGCCGACCTGCCGCCGCAGCTTCGCACGGCCGCCCGCTTCGTGCTGAAGGAGCCGGCCTCGATCGCCCTCTATCCGCTGCGCGAGCTGGCGGGGCGGGCCGGGGTCAGCCCGGCGACCCTGGTGCGGCTGGCGGGCCAGCTCGGCTTCGCCAGCTACAAGGCGTTCCGCGACGTCATGCGCGACGGGCTGCACAGTGCCGCGGCGCGCTACTCGTCGGGCGCGCGGCGGCTGCAGGAACGTCCGCGCCGCGGCGGCGCCCAGTCCGTCTGGCGGGCGGCCTGCGACCTCCACGCCGCCCAGCTGGCGGAACTGTCGCAGACGATCCCGGGTGCCGCGGTCGAGGCCGCCGCCCGGCGCGTCGCCGCGGCGCGGACGGTCTATGTCCTGGGCCTGCGGGCGAACCATGCCGCCGCCCTCTATTTCCACTACGTGCTGCGGACCTTCCGGCGCGACGCGGTGCTGCTGGCGGGCGGCTACGGCACCCTGATCGACGCCCTCGACGGCATCGGCCCGGACGACCTGCTGGTCGCCATCAGCTACGAGCCCTATGCCCGCGATGCGGTGCGGCTGGTCCGCCATGCCCGGCGCGCGGGGGCCCAGCTGCTCGCGCTGACGGACGGGCCGTGGTCGCCGATCGCCGGCGATGCGGACCAGGTGTTCCTCGTTCCGACCGCCGGGGCCAGCTTCTATCAGACGATGATCCCGACCCTGGCGGTGCTGGAGGCGCTGGTCGCCTTCCTGGTGCGCAACGGCGGCCAGCCGCTGGTCGACAAGGTCGAGGCGGAGTTCCGCCGGCGCGAGGAGTTCGGCGTCTACTGGCAGGACGGCGAGGACGGGTGAGCCGCCGGCGGAATGCGCCGGAGACGGGCGCCCGGCTTGCCGGTTGACGGCACAAACGTTTCATCGCACGCTTTCAAACAACAAACGTTTCATCGCGAGGCAGGATGAACCCATCGGGACTCGACCGGTTCGTGGCGGAGGTGGAGGTGCGCGTCGACAGCCACTACGCCGACGGCGTCGTCTCGCTCGGGACGATCGTCGAGCTGTTCGGGATGGCGGGGACCAAGCTCGCCTATCTCCTCGACGGCGACGGCGGGCTGATGCGCGCCTTCGACAATGTCGAGTTCCTCGCCCCGGTCTATCACGGCGACTTCGTGCGCGTGACGGCGCGGCTGCTGGCCGTGGGCCGGACGTCCCGGCGCCGGTCCTACGAGGCGCATGTCGTCGCCCGCACCTACGGCATCGGCACGGCGACCTCGCACGGCGCGGTGCTCGATCCGCCGATCCTGGCGGCCCGCGCGACCGGCACGACCGTCACCCCGATCGAGCACCAGCGGCTGACCCCGCCCGAGCTCTCGGGCCACGCGCGCAAGGGCCTGAACGGATGAGCCGCGCTGCCGTGCTCGGCGAGCCGGTGCCGCCGCTGGCGGAACGCCGACGGGCGATCGAGGCGGAGCCGCTGCCGCACGGTCTCTGGCCCCTGGTCGAGGCCGCTGCCGCCGATGCGCCCGAGCGCGTTGCGCTCGACTTCTTCGAAGACGGCGAGCGACTGACGTTCGCCGAGCTCCGGGACCGGGCCGGCCGGCTCGCCGACGGGCTCGCCCGGGCCGGCATCCGCCATGGCACGCATGTCGCGGTCATGCTGCCCAATCGGGCGGCCTTCCCCGTCACCTGGCTGGCGCTGGCGCGCCTCGGCGCCGTCATGGTGCCGATGAACCTCGCCTACACCCCGCGCGAGATCGCCTACGTCGCCGCGGACGGTGACGTCGCCTGGGCGGTGGTCGACCGGGCGCTGCTGGCGGCCTTCGACCCGCCGCCGCCGGGGCTGGCGCCGGAGCGCATCGTCGTCGTCGGCGACGCACCGGCCGGCCATCCGTCCTGGGAGGGCCTGGTCGCGGCGGGGTCGCCCGCCGGGCCGCCGTCCGCCGTCCCCGCGCCCGACGACCTCCTCAACATCCAGTACACGTCCGGCACGACCGGGCTGCCCAAGGGCTGCATGCTGACGCAGCGCTACTGGCTGACGGCCGGGCTGGTGAACGCCCGGCGCGACGGGCGGATCTACCGCCGGCTGCTCGCGTCGACGCCCTTCTTCTACATGGACCCGCAATGGCTGCTGGTGATGGCGCTGTGGCAGCGGGCGACGCTCTTCGTCGCCCGGCGCCAGAGCGCGTCCCGCTTCATGGGCTGGGTGCGCGAGCACCGCATCCAGTTCACGCTGCTGCCGGCGGTCGTCGCCAAGCAGCCGCCCGATCGCCGCGACCGCGACCACGAACTGGTGCGGGTCAACGTCTACGGCCTGCCGCCGGCCGAGCACGCGGCTCTCGAGGAGCGCTTCGACCTGGTCGCGCGCGAGGCCTACGGCATGACCGAGATCGGGTCCGGCATGTTCATGCCGATCGAGGCGACGGACATGGTCGGGTCGGGCTCCTGCGGCATGCCCTCGCCCTTCCGCGAGGCGCGCATCGTCGACGAGGCGGGCCGGCCGCTGCCGCCGGGTGCCGTCGGCGAGCTCGAGATCCGCGGGCCCGGGATCCTCGCCGGCTACTACAAGAAGCCCGAGGCGACGGCGGCGGCGATCCGCGACGGCTGGTTCCGCACCGGCGACCTCTTCCGCCAGGACGAGCGCGGCTATTTCTTCATCGTCGGGCGCATCAAGGACATGATCCGCCGGGCCGGCGAGAACATCGCCGCCCGGGAGGTGGAGTCGGTGCTGACCGGCCACGCGGCCGTCGCCGAGGCGGCGGCCGTGCCGGTGCCCGATCCGGTCCGCGGCGAGGAGGTCCTGGCCTACGTCGTGCTGCGGCCCGGCCTCCGGCCCGACGCGGCGCCGCCCGAGCAGATCCTGGCGCACTGCCGCGCCAATCTCGCGCCCTTCAAGGTGCCCCGCTATCTCGCCTATCGCGACGCGTTCCCGAAGACGCCGTCCGACAAGATCGCCAAGCGCCTGCTCGCCGATCCCGCCGCCGACCCGCGGGCGGGGAGCTGGGACCGGGTGGAGGCGCGCTGGCGGTAGCACCCGATTCCGAGGCCCACGCGAACCCGAGGAGGACCGGCATGACGACCCGCTGCATCATCGCCACCCTGTTGCTGGCGGCCACGGCGGCCCCCGGCTGGGCGCAGACCCCCGAGCCGCCGAAGCCGGCGCGCATCGTCGTCAACGATTCCGGCGGCGCCATGCAGAGCGCCATGCGCCAGTTCTTCTACGACGCGTTCGAAAAGCGCTACGGCATCAAGGTCGTGAACACGAGCCCGGTCGATGCCGGCAAGCTGCGGGCGATGGTCCAGTCCGGCAACGTCGAGTGGACCGTGACCGAGATCGGCGGCGAGGACGCGATCCGCGCCGAGCGCTCCGGCCTGCTGGAACGGCTCGACCTCGGCATCATCGACCTCTCGCGTTTCCCCGAACACCTGCGCAAGCGCGAGTACGTCTTTCCCAAGTCGGTCTATTCGACCGTGATGGGCTACCGTTCCGACGTCTTCAAGGAAGGGGCGCGGCCGCGCAACTGGGCCGACTTCTGGGACGTCCGGCGCTTCCCCGGCCCGCGGACGATGCAGAACTCGCCGGTCGACAACCTCGAGTTCGCGCTGCTCGCCGACGGCGTGCCGGCCGACAAGCTCTATCCGCTCGACGTCGACCGGGCCTTCCGCAAGCTCGACCAGCTCAAGAAGGACGTCGCGGTCTGGTGGACGACCGGCGCCCAGTCGGCGCAGATCCTGATCGACGGCGAGGCCGTGATCGGCACCGCCTGGAACGGCCGCTATCAGGCCCCCATCGTCCAGGGTGCGCCGCTCGCCATCGAGTGGACCGGCGGCGCCATCAAGGAGTCGGCGTTCGGCATTCCGCGCGGCGCCAAGGACGCCTACTGGGGCCAGAAGTTCCTGGCGCTGGCCGCCGAGGCCGAGCCGCAGGGCCGCTACGCCAATGTCATCGGCTATCCCGGGCTCAATCTCGACGCGACGCGCTTCACCGACCCCAAGATGATCCCGTTCCTGCCGACGAGCCCGGACAACCTGTCGCGGCAGTTCTGGACGGACCTCGCCTGGTGGGCCGACAACGGCCAGGCGGTGAAGGAGCGCTGGTCGCGCTGGATGCTGCGGCAGTAGCGGGCGCGGGGTCAGCGCGTCCGCAGCTTCTCCTGCAGCCGCAGGAGCTGGGTCGCCGCCGGCCGGGCGGCGACCGCCTTCTCCCATTCCCGCCGGGCATCGTCCCGGCGGCCCTGGGCAGCGTAGACGTCGCCCAGATGCTCGCGGATGCGGGCGGGCTCGACCGCCTCCATGCCGGCCGCCCGCTCCAGCGTCGCCTGTGCCTCGGCAAGCCGGCCGCTGCGGAAGAGCGCATAGCCGAGCGTGTCGAGCGCGTCCCCGGACCCCGGTTGCTGGGCTGCCGCGGCCCGCGCCTGGCGCAGGGCCTCCGGGAGGTCGCGGCCGCGGATGGCGAGGAACCAGGCGAGTCCGTTCTGGCCCTGCCAGAAGCCCTGGCGGGCCGAGGCGCGATAGAGCCGCTCGGCGGCCGCCTCGTCGACCGGCACCCCCATGCCCTGCTCGTAGAGCCACGCCAGCGCTACCTGGGCGCGCGCGTCGCCCTGGGCCGCCGCGGCCTCGTACCAGCGCGCGGCCTGTCCCAGGTCCTGGGCCACCCCACGCCCCTGCTGGTAGAGCCAGGCGAGGTTGCGCTGGGCGTCGGCGGCGCCGCGCCGCGCCGCCTGCTGGTACCAGCGGGCCGCCTCCGCCTCGTCGACGGCGACGCCCAGCCCCTGTTCGTGGATCCAGCCGAGCTGGCTCTGCGCGGCGACATCGCCCTGCAGGGCCGCCCGGCGGAACCAGCGGGCGGCCTCCGCCGGGTCGGCGCGGACGCCCCGTCCCTCCTGCAGGAGGAAGGCGAAGGCGGTTTCCGCCTCGGCGTCGCCCTGGCGGGCGGCGCGGCCGATCCAGTCGGCCGCCGCGACCTCGTCGAGGACGACACCCCGGCCCTGCTGGAACAGCCGGCCCAGCATGAGCTGGCCCACCGGGTCGCCACGCTCGGCGCTCTGCCGGAACCAGCGCGCCGCCTCCCGTTCGTCGCGGCGCGTCCCCCGGCCTTCCAGATGCAGCAGGCCGATCGCGGTGTCGGCCGGCGGATAGCTCTGGATCGCCGCCAGGCGGTACCAGCGCATTGCCGTCACCGGATCTTCCGGCACGCCGCGCCCGTCTTCGTAGAGCAGTCCGAGGCTCGCCTGTGCCGGGGCGTAGGATTCCTCGGCGGCGCGCCGGTAGTGCTGCACCGCCTCGTCCCAGCGCTGGGCCTTGTCGAGCGCCCGGCCGAGCTGGAAACGGGCGCGGACATGGTCGGGTCGCTCGTCGACGGCCCTCCGGCACGCGGTGACGGCGGGCTCGGCCTCGATGCGGGCGAAGGACGGGCCGGCGCGCGGCGGCGGCGTCTCGCCGTGGCCGAGCCAGGGCTGCGGCAGCCCGGCCAGCCGGTCGCAGGGCGCGATGTCCGCGCGCGCCGCGGACGGCCCGGCGGTTTCGGCCAGGACCACCATGCCGACGAAGGCGATGGCCACCGTCGGCGCGACGGAGCGGCGGGCGCGACCGCCCGCGGGCGCGATCACTGGTGCTGCTGGACCCCCTGCGGCATGTTCTCGTCGAACACGAACAGCTTGCCGTCGAGCCGCACGTCCTGGCGCGTCTCGGCCAGCGCGATGTTGGTGGTGATGCCCTGGGCGTCGGTGACCGTCCATTGCCGGAGTGCCAGCGGCTCGGACTGGAAGGCGAGTTCGACCGAGCCGGCGCCGGGATCCTTGGTCTGCACCAGCGCGATGCGCAGCACGCCGGCCTGGCGGTCGTACTTCGTCACCGTCACGTCGCCCGACAGCGCGATGCGCTCGCGCAGAAGGAACCACAGCGGCGTCAGGTTGACCGGGATCTGCGTCGTCTGCTTGAGGGCGGTGTCGTAGGAGTAGACGACCGTTCCGTCGGAGACGATGAGCAGCGGCGTCGGCGGGTCGTACTGGAAGCGCAGCTTGCCGGGTCGGGAGAGGTAGAACGTGCCTTCGGCATAGGCGCCGTTCGAGGCGACCTGGACGAACCGGGCCTGCAGCGTGCGCACGCCGGAGAGGTAGGTCTCGACGCGGGCGATGTCGGCCTGCTGCTCCGGGGTCAGGCGGGCGGCGGCGACCTGGGCGAAGGCGGTCCAGGGGAAGGCGGCGCCCGCCACCAGGGCGGCGAAGGCCATCGCCAGAACGGAGCGGCGTCCGGAGGGCAGGAGGAAGTTGCGCATCGAGTCCTCGGCGGTGCGGCACGGATTCGGGCCCGGCGGTGCCGGGCGGTGCGGCCGGGGATCAAGCCAGCCGAATGCGGCAAAGGCAAGGCGCGGCGGGCATTTCCGCCTCAACCGGTGCGGGAGGGGGCGGCCGGCTGGTGGTAGGCGATGGCCGCAAGAAAGCGGCGCCGGCCGGCACGCCCGTGCTCCTCGGCGCGGGCGCGGGCGGACTCCCCGTCCCCGGCGAGGATCGCATCGACGAGGCGCCGATGCTCGGCGTTGGACTCGGCCATGTTCTCGGCCGGCTCGAAGGACCGCCGGCGGAGCAGGCGCAGCCGCTTGGTGTAGTCGAGATAGGCGCGCTCGATCTCGCGGTTCGGGGCCATCTCGACGACCCGCCGGTGGAGGTGGCTGTTGCGCTCGAAGAAGGCTTCCCGGTCGACGGCGGCGATCGCCCGTTCCATCGCCTCGACCAGCCCGATCAGTTCCAGGGCCTGGGAGGCGGTCGCCGCCGGCGCCAGCCGCCGGGCCGCCTGGGCGAAGAGGAGCGTCGCCACCTCGTAGGTGTCGATCGCCTCCTCGACCGCGAGTTCGCGGACGAAGGCACCGCGGTTAAGGATGACGGTGACGAGCCCGCTGCGCTCCAGGGCGCGGGCGGCCTCGCGCACCGGGCTGCGGCTCACCCCCAACCGGCGCGACAGGGCGATCTCGTTGAGCCGCTCGCCGGGCGCGATCTCGCCGCCCAGGATCATCGCCTCGAGCGCCTGCCGCACCCGGGCGGCGGTCGCCACGGCGACGCCCTCGCGGCCGGCGACACCCGCGTCGGCGGCGAGGCTGCCGGCCGGCGCAATCGCGCGGACGGATTGTTTACAATCGTTCGACACGGCTGATAGGCTAACAGAATACGAAGCCGAAACCACAGGAAGACGGCCGGGGACAGCCCTCTTCGATTGTCGACAGACGGCAGGCCCGGCGCCGCTTCTGCAGCGGTCGGCGAAGGAGGGACGATGGACGAGGCGAGCCTCGCCGGCGAAGGCCGGGTCGATGCCGGGCTGCCCCTGCGACGGCTGAAGGTGCTCGACCTGACGGTCGCCCGCGCCGGTCCGACCTGCGTCCGCCACCTCGCCGACTGGGGGGCCGACGTCGTGCGGATCGAGCCGCCGGGCAAGTCGGTCGGCGAGATCGGCGCCCGCGACGGCTTCGACTTCCAGAACCTCCACCGCAACAAGCGCGCGATCGAGCTCGACCTGAAGTCGGAGCGCGGCAAGGCGATCTTCCTCGAACTGGCGCGGGACGCCGACGTGATCGTCGAGAACATGCGCGCCCAGGTGAAGTTCCGCCTCGGCGTCGACTACGAGAGCGTGCGCCGGGTCAACCGGCGGATCGTCTATGCCTCGATCTCGGGCTTCGGGCAGGACGGGCCCTACGGCCACCGCGCCGGCGTCGACCAGATCGCGCAGGGCATGGGCGGCCTGATGTCGATCACCGGCGAGCCGGGACAGGGGCCGCTGCGCGTCGGCATCCCGATCGCCGACCTGACGGCGGGCAACCTGCTGGCCCTGGCGGTCATGATGGCGCTCTTCCAGCGCGAGGAGACGGGCGAGGGCCGGTGGGTCCACACCAGCCTGCTGGAGGCGCAGGTCTTCATGCTCGATTTCCAGGCGTCGCGCTGGCTGCTCGCCGGCGAGGTCGCCAAGCCCGCCGGCAACGACCATCCGACGGCGATCCCGACCGGCGTCTTCCCGACGGCCGACCGTCCGATCACCATCGCCGCCTCCTCGCCGCGCCTGTGGGGCCGCTTCTGCGACGCGCTCGGCCGGCCGGAATGGAAGGACCGGCCGGGCTGGAACACCGGCGAAGGCCGGTCGAAGGACCGCAAGGCGATCAACGACGCGATCGCCGCGGTGACGCGCGAGCAGCCCAGCCTGCACTGGATCGCCGTGCTCGACGAGGCCGGCATTCCCTGCGGCCCGATCAACACCATCGACCAGACGTTCGACGACCCGCAGGTCCGGCATCTCGGGCTGGCCCGCCCGGTCGAGCATCCGCGGCTCGGTCCGCAGCGGATCGTCGGCACGCCGATCAACCTGGACGGGCTCGAGGATCGCATCCGCCGGCCGACCCCGGACGCCGGCCAGCACACCGACGAGGTCCTGGCCGGGCTCGGCTACGACCGGGACGCGGTGGCGCGCCTGCGCGCCGAGGGCGTCGTCTGAAACCCGGCCCGGCACCGGCAGCAGGAGGCATCCCTGAGATGGACGGCGGCACGCGCATCGCCCTTCCGACCGAGAAGATCATCGCCCTCTGCCGCGACGGCGTCGGCTGGCTGATCTTCAACCAGCCCGAGCGGCGCAACGCCATCTCGCAGGAGATGTGGGACGGCATCGCTGCGGCGGGCACGGCCTTCGCGGCCGATCCCGACATCCGGGTCGTCGTCATGCGCGGCGCCGGCGACCAGGCCTTCACGGCGGGCGCCGACATCAGCGAATTCGAGAAGGTGCGGGCCGACGCCGCCGCGGAGGAGGCCTACCACGCCCGTTCGGCGGCGGCCGGCCGCGCGCTCAAGGCGCTGCAGGTGCCGCTGGTCGCGATGATCCGCGGCTACTGCGTCGGCGGCGGCATGGCGATGGCGATGCGGGCCGACCTGCGCATCGCCTCCGCCGACAGCCGGTTCGGCATCCCGGCGGCGCGGCTCGGCGTCTCCTACGCCCAGGAATCGCTCGACCGGCTGACCCAGCTCGTCGGTCCGTCCTGGGCCAAGCACGTGATGTTCCTGGCGCGCCTCTACTCGGCCGATCAGGCGCTCGCCATGGGCCTCGTCAACGAGGTGGTCGAGCCCGAGGCGCTGGAAGCGACCGTGACCGGGATTGCGGCCGAGATCGCCCAGAACGCGCCGCTCACCATCCGCGCCGCCAAGACCATGATCGATCAGGCGCTGCTCGACCCGTCGCGCCGCGACGTGGCCGGCAACGCGGCGCTGGAGCGCGCCTGCTTCGACAGCGAGGACTACAAGGAGGGCCGCCGCGCCTTCATGGAAAAGCGCCGCCCCGTGTTCCGGGGGCGCTAGCACCCGGGCAGAGGTGCCGACCGTGCTCCCTTCGCGGGGGGTCGCAACGGCATCCGCCCGTCACCCGAGACAGGAGGAGCGCCACCATGACCACCATCACCAGACGGGGACTGTTGCAGGCCGGCGCCGCCATCGGCGCGCTCGGCGCGCTTGGCGGGCATCCCGCCCGGGCCCAGGAGATGAGCGCGCACGAGAAGCAGCTCTACGAGGCGGCGAAGAAGGAAGGCGAGGTCACCTGGTATTCCGGCCAGCTCAGCGCCGAGCCGGGCGAGGCGGTGGGCAAGGCCTTCGGCGAGCGCTATCCGGGCCTCAAGGCCAACGTCATCCGCAGCACCTCGCAGGTCGCCTTCCAGCGCCTGTCGCAGGATTTCCGCGCCCGCACCGTGCAGTGCGACATCTTCAGCTCGACCGATTCCGGCCACTATGCCTTCCTCAAGAAGGAAGGGCTGCTGACCAAGTATCGGCCGAAGAACGCCGACGGCATGATCGACGCGGCGCGGCGCGGCGATGCCGACGACATGTTCCAGACCTGCTATTTCGGCCTCTACCTGATGGGCTTCAACACCCAGAAGGTGAGCGAGGCCGAGGCGCCGAAGAGTTGGACCGACCTGCTCGATCCCAAGTGGAAGGACCAGATCGCGATCGGCCATCCGGGCTACAGCGGCGCCATCGGGATCTGGGCCCTGATGATGAAGAAGCTCTATGGGATCGACTACCTGAAGAAGCTGGAGAAGAACAAGCCGCAGATCGGCCGCTCCAGCATGGACCCGGTGACCTTGATGAACGGCGGCGAGCGCGCCGTCGGGATCGCGATCCCGTCCGCCACCACCCTGCTCAGCATCTCGCGCGGGAACCCCCTGAAGCTGATCTATCCGACCGACGGCACGGTGGCGACGCCGGCGCCGACGGCGATCATCGCCAACTGCCCGCACCCCAACGCCGCCAAGCTCTTCATGGAGTTCGCGACCGGCCCCGAATACTCGCGGGTCATCACCCGGTTCTTCAACGAATCGCTGCGGCCGGAGGTGGCGCCGCCGGTCGGCGGGCGCCCGCTCAACGAGATCAAGCTCATCATGCCGACCATGGAAGAGGCGGAGACCGGCGTGCCGGAGATGCGCGAAGCCTGGCGCGACATCTTCGGCGTCTGAGTCCTTCGGGCCGGCATCCGCGCACCCCGCGGGCGCCGGCCCGTCCACCCGCAGACGACGCGGACCGTCCATGACCGACAGCATCGCCACGGCCGCCGCCGGCCGGCCGCTCACCTTCGCCAGCCGCTTGCGGAGCCTGGAGCCCGCCAGCCTGCTGTGGATCGGGCTGGCGGCGGTGCTGCTGGTCCTCGTCGCCTACCCGATGGGCAAGCTCCTCGTCGTCAGCTTCGAGACGCGCGGCACCGGCGCCTTCACCTTCGCCAACTACTTCACCGCCTACGGCCGCGCCCGCTACCTCGACGCGCTGGCCAACTCGCTGCTGCTCGGCCTCCTGGCGGCCGCCGTATCGATGGCCCTGGCGGTGCCGCTCGCCTGGGCGGTGTCGCGCACCGACATGCCGGGCAAGTGGGTGGTGTGGATCGCCGTGCTCGGGGCCTTCATCCTGCCGCCCTTCCTCGGTGCCATCGGCTGGATCCTGCTGGCCGGGCCCAATGCCGGCTTCGTCAACCAGGCGTGGCGTTGGCTCACCGGTCTGGAGACGCCGCTCGTCAACGTCTACAGCTTTCCCGGGCTGGCGATCGTCATTGCGCTGCACTCGTTCCCGCTCATCTTCATCTTCGTGAAATCCGCCCTCGATCTCGTGTCGTCGGAGATGGAGGACGCGGCCAACATCCTGGGCGCCGGCAACCTGGCGACCACCTGGAAGATCACCCTGCCGCTGGTCTGGCCCGCCATCCTCGGCGGCACCATCGTCGTCTTCCTGGAGACGATCGCGCTCTTCGGCACGCCGGCCATCATCGGCATCCCGGCCCGCATCAACGTCGTCACCACCCAGCTCTGGCAGTTCTTCGAGTATCCGGTCCGGGTCGAGGTGGCGTCGGCCTATGCCATGCCGCTGCTCCTCGTCACCGTCGTCATGATCCTGGCGCAGCGCCTGCTGCTCAGCCGCAAGGGCTTCGTGTCGCAGACCGGCAAGGGCGGCGAGCGCCGGCCGATCCGGCTCGGCCGCTGGCGCTGGGCGCTCTTCGGATGGTGCGCCTTCGTCGGCCTGCTGGCGGTGGCGATGCCGATGCTGGTGCTGGTGCAGGCGTCCTTCGCCAAGGGCTGGGGCCGGGGCTTCCGCTGGGACAACCTGACGCTCAGGAACTACGAGTACCTGCTGTTCCGGCACGAGATGGCGATCCAGTCGATCTGGAACACCATCCTGTTCTCCGGGCTCGCGGCGACCTTCGCGGTCGCCCTGGCGCTGCTCGTCGCCTACATCGCCGGCCGCCGTCTCGTCCCGTTCGCCGGCGCGCTGGGCTTCCTCGCCATGGCGCCCTTCGTCATTCCCGGCATCGTCATGGCGATCGGCTTCTATGCCGCCTATGCCTCGCCGCCGCTCGCCCTCTACGGCACCGCGCTCATCATCGTGCTGGCCTTCACCGCCCGCTTCCTGCCGATCGCCTACGCCAACTCGACCGCCGCCATCCGCACCGTCCATCCCGAGATGGAGGAGGCGGCGCGCATCCTCGGCGCCGGCCGCATCCGGACCATCGCCCGGATCACCGCGCCGCTCATCCGCAAGAGCCTGCTCGGCGGCTGGCTGCTCGTCTTCATCGTCTCCGCCCGCGAGCTCTCGGCGGCCGTCTTCCTGGTCGGACCGAAGACCCTGACCATGGCGGTCCTCATCTACGACCTCAGCGAGGCCGGCAACTTCGAGGTCGTGGCGGCGCTCGGCGGGCTGATGATGGTGATTACCCTTGCGCTCGTCGGCGTCGGCATGAAGCTGGTGGGACGCGACTTCATGCTGCGGAGGGAATGAACATGCCCCGTCTGGTCCTGAACCGGCTCGGCAAGGCGTTCGGCCGGACGACCGTCGTCGACGGCGTCGATCTCGCCCTCGAGGAGGGCGAGTTCGTGTCGCTGCTCGGTCCCTCCGGCTGCGGCAAGACGACGACCCTGCGGATGATCGCGGGCTTCATCGAGCCGACCGCCGGCAGCATCGAGCTCGACGGCGAGGTGGTGTCGCAGCCGGGCGCCGCCCTGCCGCCCGAGCGGCGGCGGATGTCGATGATCTTCCAGAGCTACGCCATCTGGCCGAACATGACGGTCGCCGAGAACGTCGCCTTCGGCCTCAAGCTGCGCAAGCTGCCGGCCGAGGAGGTGCGGCGCCGCGTCGGCGAGATCCTCGACGTGGTGCAGATGGGGCACTTGGCCGGGCGCTACCCGGCGGAGCTGTCGGGCGGCCAGCAGCAGCGCGTGGCGCTCGCCCGCGCGATCGTCGTCAAGCCGTCGGTGCTGCTGCTCGACGAGCCGCTCTCCAATCTCGACGCCAACCTGCGCGAGGAGATGCGCTTCGAGATCCGCCGGCTGCACGACG